>DATFIH010000086.1:0-10878 GCA_035270205.1 Clostridia bacterium
TAAAGATAGGAAGTGATTTTTTCTGCGGTGACGTATGCATGAACGGTATAGCCAGCAATAGGCGATTCCCTTCTTGGTGTGAAAACAAATTTCAACTTATTAAAAGTTGGGAAACTATAATAAACAATAAAGAAATTACCACCATTTACCCAGGTCATGGCAAACCTTTTGCAAAAAGTGACCTTGAAAAATACCTGCCCTATTGGAAAGAGCATGGAGTAATCGCTCTGTTTAGGAAAAAACGATAAAATAGGGCGCATAATTTGTGCGCCCCTTTATATTCAAATATTGTATCCGTTAGGATTCAAACTTTGCCATTTCCAAAGATCTTTACACATATCGTCTAGATTTTTCTCGGCTACAAATCCCAATTCTTTTTTTGCTTTAGTACAATCTGCGTAGCAACTTGCCACGTCTCCGCTTCTTCTTGGAGCAATTTCATAAGCTATTTCTTTGCCCGAAGCTTTCTTAAACGCTTTTACCATATCAAGCACTGAATACCCTGTACCCGTGCCGATATTAATCGCTTCCACCCCATATTTTTCTATATTTTCCAATGCTTTTATATGAGCAGTAGCAAGGTCAACAACGTGTATATAGTCTCTAACACCTGTTCCGTCAGGCGTGTTGTAATCGTTGCCAAAAACTTTTAAAGATTTTAGTTTGCCTACCGCTACTTGACTTACGTAGGGCATTAAATTGTTGGGGATACCTTTAGGGTCTTCTCCGATAAGTCCACTTTCATGCGCTCCAACGGGATTAAAATAACGAAGTAAAATTATATGAAAAGTATTGTCGGCGGCATACACGTCGCGTAGCATCTGCTCGCCCATTAACTTAGTTGCTCCGTAAGGGTTGGTTGTAGACAGCGGGTGTCTTTCATCAAGTGGCAACCTTTGCGGTATCCCGTAAACTGTCGCAGATGAGGAAAAAACGAGCTTTTTTACGTTATGTTTGGACATTATATCAATTAACGCTAAATTGCTCATAAGGTTATTTTCATAATATAGCACAGGTTTTTGGCAGCTTTCCCCAACTGCCTTAAGTCCTGCAAAATGTATTACCGCATCAATTTTATGTTCGGTAAATACCTTGTTGAGGAGTTCTTTATCTCGGCAATCGCCCTCGATAAAGGTTATTTTTTTGCCTGCAAGTTGCTCCACCCTTTTTATGCTCTCATAAGATGAGTTTTGAAAATCATCATAAGCTACTACTTCATATCCTGAAGAAAGCAACTGCAAATTTGTGTGGCTCGCTATATATCCAGCGCCGCCTGTAACTAATATTTTTTTCATAAATAGTGTCTCCTTACTCGAAATTCACTTTGACAAAAGCATCAACGTCGTGGAAAGTGCGACTATACGTTGCATTAAGTGAGCGCAAGTGCAAATTGCCTTCATCGTCGAATATTTGTCTATGAGCATTCAGTTTTAAATTGTTGGTCATTCCCAATGCTTTCATTTGTTCTTTATCTAAAATTATTTCATACATTGCCCAATCTTTATTCAATACTCTCACATTACTTTCCACCACACTCTTGGGTAAATAGCTTATGATAATATCTCCTTTTCCGTCATTATTATCAATAATAACTAAGTATTGTGCATTAAATTCATTAATTTCTACCTCTAAATAATGACTATCACCATTGAGTGTTAGCATAAGTTCTACTATATCACCCTGATAAAGAGGCGCATTATAATCGGTATATTTAGAATTATTATATAGTCTTTCGCATTTAAAATAGAAAATCATCTTATCTTGGTTATGTTTACACGCAAAAAACGTATCATCTTTGATTTCGCCCGTAGTACTATCTACAAGATTGAGATAGTTGGCATCGCTCCTAACTGTCAAATAATTGTCGCCTAATTCTTGCTGAACAATGCTTTTAATAGAAGATAAATTCTTTATCATGTCTTTCATAAGTGCAAGTTGCGCGTGGCATCTAGTAAGGTTGTGATTGGTCTTAGATACCTTAAAATACACGTCTCCATTCAGATAATCAGTTAAAAAACGTAACGCACATTCGTATGTAAGGACTATTCCACTAAAAGCAAGAAGTTCTTTTTCGCAAGGCGTAATAATGTTTTTTGTGTGTATGAAAAACCCTCTGCAAAACGCTCTGAAAAAATCTAACTTGCAATATATTAGTGAAGTATCTTCTTCATCTTCTGCCGCTGAGTTGCATCCTGAGCGTACTGCGTCGCCAAAATCATATAACAAACTTCCTTCCATTACGGTATCAAGGTCTATTACGGTTAAGGCTTTTGTTCTGTCCTCGTCGAGAATCAGGTTGTTAATCTTTGTATCATTGTGCGTTACTCTGATAGGTAAATTGCCTTCTTCAATTTTATCTTCTATCATACTGGAGTATTTTTTATACGCGCGCAATTGCTTTATACAAGTTTCACATTCTTTTTTTCTGCCTGCTATATCTTCTTTAACTGCTTTTTCAAAAGCTCCATACCTTTTTACGGTGTTGTGAAAATCGGGTAATACTTCATAAAGCTTATCGTTAAAGTCTTCCATTTCCATTTGAAACAAACCAAATCCAAGCCCCGTCAAGTACATTTCTTTAGGCGTGGTTGCGTTTTCAATACATACTCCGTCTACCAAATCGTACATACGAAAATAGTCATTGTCGCACTTTGCAAAACTTTTGCCGTCTTTTGTCTTTATCAAACTGCTTGTAAAGTGTTTTTTAGCAATATGCGTGGTGACTTTTAGCATATTTGACATAAGCTCTTCCACCTTTGGAAAAACTGTAGTGTTTATTTGCTGTAAAACATATTTGTTGGTACTGGTTGTAACAAGATATGTGTTATTAATATGGCCATTACCTAGTTGCTCTATACTACAAAGCTTTCCTTTATACTCAAAACATTCGGCAACCATATTTCTTTTGTACATTGTAATTTATTTCCTTTCCCAGTTTTCCTTAAAAACTTGGCGGGAACGAGCTATACATAGATTTCCTGCCGGAACATCACGTGTTATCGTGCTACCTGCGGCAATAAACGCGCCGCTGTTCACCGTTACAGGCGCAACCAGATTGGTGTTCGCCCCAATGAATACGTTGTCTCCGACTGTACAACGGTTTTTCGTTTTGCCGTTATAGTTTGCAAAAACGCTGCCGCAACCAACGTTGGTGTTTTCACCTATATCGCTGTCGCCAACGTAAGCGAGATGTGCCATTTTCGTACCATCGCCGACATTGCTGTTCTTGACTTCTACAAAGTCGCCTATACGGCAATATGCTCCGATGTTCGCTCCTTTTCTAAGACACGCAAACGGACCAACTGTTGCATTTTTTCCTATTGTTGCTTCGGTTGCAAATGTAGACCTAATATCCACGTTTTCTCCAACTACGGTATCAATTAATTCACAATTTGGAAAAACAAGTGCGTTTTTGCCTATTTTTGTCTTACCTCTAAGCAGTACCATAGGATAAATCTGTGCGCCTTGTTCAATCTCTACTTCCAAATCAATATAGGTAGTTGTCGGGTCATAGATGGTTATATCGCGTTTTAAATGCTTATCTAAAACGTGCCAACGAATGTTTTCGCCAACTTTCACTATATCGATATTCTTTTTAACCTGAAAAGCTGATGGATGGTCACATTCTTTGAGCGTAAAATCTACCCCATTGCGTTTTAAAAAACCATCGCCAATTTTATAAAAGTTTCTAAGCGCTTCACATTCTTCCGCCAAAGATGCTAAAACAGGTTTTGTTATAAGCGGTGTATCATTATATATTACTGCGTAATACTCGTCATTATCGACTTTAATTTCATCTTTCGTTGTTATTTCGATAATATCCTTACCTAAAAAATAATTTTGCAACTCCTCCATGGTTTTACCCGAAGCATGCAAATGCTCGAACCTTCTTTCTTTATATCTAAATATTTTCATAAAATTTGCTCCTCTATAAATTTCTTAATCTCTTTAGCCTTATTTTTAGCGTTTTCGCTATACTCACTTTCTACTAAAATTCTTATTTTAGGCTCGGTACCGCTCGGTCTGATAACCGTTCTAAAGTCTTTTCCGATTTTTGCTAGATATTCTTTAATTTCTGCACTGTCATTAAATTTTTTCATACTTGCTTTATCGCATATGATGCAGTCGGTAACCGAAGGATATTCTACAATATCATCTAAAATATCTATATTAGTTCGCTTGCTAAGAAGCGCTGTTAGTAGCGCGCTGACGATGCCATCGCCCGTGTTTACATAATCTTTAAAAATAACGTGTCCGCTCTCTTCTCCGCCTACGTTGTAGCCTTTTGCCAGCATTTCACGGTAAACGTGTTTATCTCCAACATTAGCCCTTACTAGCTTAATACCGCTTCTTTCGCAAGCTTTTTCTGTGCCTAAATTGCTCATAACTGTACTTACCATAGCATTACCATGTAATGAATTTTTAGCCATCATATCCTTACAATGGATATACATAATATGGTCGCCGTTATAAATCTTGCCCTTATATCCGCACATTACTCTATCACCGTCACCGTCAAAGGTAAAGCCGATATCATAATCGTCTTTTTCCATTTCTTGCAACAAAAAGTTTGGAACTGTTGCACCGCAATTTTCATTGATGTGCTTACCGTCAGTTTCCCCTTTTATCTGGGTTACTTTAGCTCCTGCCAAAGTAAAAAGACGAGGCGCGATTATACTTGTTGCGCCGTTTGCGGTATCCATAAGTACCCTAAGTCCATTAAGATCAGGTTTTATCATACTGATTAAATGTGTTATATACTCCTGATTTCCGTCAAAATAGGTGATTTCACCCACCTTTTGTTGTGTTTTTACAAAATTATCAATCCCGCTCTCCACCTTAAGTTCTATTTCCTCAGTTACCTTTTCACCTTGCGAATTAAAAAGTTTGATACCGTTATACTCGGGCGGATTATGACTTGCGCTAAGCATTATTCCATAATCACACTGTAAAAACTTTGTTAAATAAGCAAGAGTTGGCGATGGCACCATACCTACGCTAATTATCTTTAGTCCATAGTCACAGAGCGCTGTTTTCATAACTTTTTCTATGTATTGACCGCTTAGTCTGGGATCCCTTCCAATAACAATTTTTATATTTTCGCCTAAAGTAGCAATTCCGTATGCAATTTTTCTCAAATAGCTATCGGTAAAAATTTCATTTAACGCCCTTATACCGTCTGTGCCAAAATATTTCATAAATACCTCTTTCGGGGATAGATTATTATACTCTTGAATTACTGTTTTTGTGTAAATTCCTGTACTCACTAGGTACAAGTTCAAAAAGAAGCTGCTCGCTTTTTTCTTTATCGCCGGCATTTGCCGCAGCCGACAATTTTTCTAAAACTTGATTGATTAAATTGGAGTCAATATCTGCAAGTCTTGTAACAAAAATGTCTTTATGCAAAGTCTTATCTACGTCCTCATTTCCGTATTGCAACTCCTCAAAAAGCTTTTCTCCCGGACGTAAACCGCTAATATTAATTTCTATATCTTTATGTGGTACAAGTCCGCTCATCAACACAAGGTCGCATGCCAAATCATATATGTAAACAGGTTCTCCCATGTCCAAGACAAATACCTCTCCGCCTTTTGCTAGTGCGCCTGCTTGTAAAACTAATCTTACAGCTTCAGGAATGGTCATGAAATACCGTTTCATCTTCTTGTCGGTGACCGTAACTGGTCCACCTGAATTAATTTGATTGATAAAGGTAGGAATAACGCTACCGCTTGAGCCTAGCACGTTGCCAAACCTGACTGCAGCAAGTTGAGTTTTCGCGCTTTTTGAAAGACTCTCCAAAACAAGCTCCGCAACTCTTTTTGTAGCGCCCATAATATTGGCAGGATTAATGGCTTTATCTGTAGAAATTAGCACAAATTTGCCTACTCCGCTTTCATTGCATTGCTCAATGACATTTTTTGTACCAAAAACATTGTTTTTTATGCTTTCGTCAGCGCTTATTTCCATCATAGGTACATGCTTATATGCCGCGGCATGGAAAACAACATTTGGTTTGTATCTTTCCATAACCTCTCTTAGCTTATTTCTGTCACGTACAGTTCCAATCTCAAGTGAATACCTGTCCGAATCGTAACTTTTTTTCAATTCTTCATTGATTTCAAACATACCGTTTTCGTGTTGATCAAAAATGACAAGGTGCTTACATCCATATATTAGCGATTGTCTTACAAGTTCGCTACCAATACTCCCCGCGCCTCCTGTTACCATAATTACTTTATCTTTTATAAAGCCGTCAACAAGATTTCTGTCCATTTCGTGTTCATCTCTATGCAGCAAATCTTCAATTTTGATACTGCGCATATTTACAACATCGCCGTCTATTGCTTTGCTTGCGTCGCTTATTGCGCTAGTCACCAATATTTTAAGTCCAAACTGCTTTATATAGTCAAATATTTCCCTTAGCTTTTTTTTGCTCAATGTGCTTATTGCTATCACTATTGCAGTTGGATTATATTTTTCAATAATTTCAGTAAGCATTTCTCTATCGCCTACCACCTCTATTCCGCTGATAAGAATACCTTTTTTTTCAGGATTGTCGTCAATAATAGCAACAGGAGAATACCCGTCTGCTGTATTTTCTATCATTCTTTTTACCAAAGATGCTCCGTTGTAACCTGCGCCATATACAATAACTTTTTCTAAACTCTTTGTAGGTCCGCGTTTAAGCTTAAATTTACTGTTTAGACCTGCAATAAGTTTAGATAAAATACGGTAAATAGTCGCCATCAGGAAGAATAAAAAGTGTGCAAAAAGTACCAGCATAAGATTTACGCTGTCGGCATTTGGATTAGGGTCAGATTCGGAATAAATAAAAGTGAAAAGACCTCTATATATGCTTGCAACTAGTATACTTACAGTAGCAACTGCGATTAGTCTTAGCAGTTCCATAGTTCCTGCATATATCCAAGCAATACGATATACGTTGCTAAAATACATAATGGTTATCGTTGTAACAAGGCATGGCAGACACAAAAGCATAGTCATACCAAGTCCTGCGGTTTGCTTGCCGTCATAAAGCTGCATAATATCGTTAATTTTATTTAGGCTGTCTATATAATAAGCCAGTAGAAAACTTACTACAAAAATCAATATATCTATTACAAAGTATACAGTCGCAAATTTCCTTTTTAACGGGTCAATAACTCTTTTTTTCTTCATAATTTTTAATCCAATCTTTTAATTACGTCAATAACGCCATTGGCAAGCAAGCTGCTTGCTTTTTCTAAAATGAGGTTATACGTTAGTTGGGCATTGTTACCTGCCCCGTCGGTTATGCACCTAATTGCCACGTAAGGAACTTGTTCAATATAACAAATTTGTCCTATCGCTCCGCTTTCCATGTCACAAGCTACCGCATCAAATGTATTTACAATACGTTTTGCATCCGAATCATTTGCAACAAAACAATCTCCGCAAGCTAAAATTCCTTTTTTTGCGTTTGGTAGGGTTAGTAATTTATCTGAAAATTCGCTTGCAGTTTCAAAATAAATCTTGTTTACAGTGCTTACTAAACCAATAGGATCACCAAGAGCCGAAGTATCAACATCGTATTGGCAAGTTTTGGTTGCTACAACAATGTCCATCACGTTTAAAACGCCCAGTCCACCACTCACTCCTGTGCTTATTATTATTTCGGGTTTGTAAATGTTTATAAGTAACGTAGCAGAATGAGAGGCATTGACTTTGCCTATACCGCTTAAAACTATTACAACGGGCACACTTCCTATCTTTAAACGATAAAAAATCTTTGAGCCCGCTTGCTCTATGCTATGCGGAAACTCAAGATAGGGCTTGAGCTCACTCTCCATAGCTATTATTATTCCGATCATTTAACCCCAATACGGCAAATACCGTTTATATCTTATATAAGCAATTTAATATTATTAATATTATCATAAAGAAAAAACACTGTCAAGCGCAATGGGTTTACCGAGCAAAATTGGGTAATTTGTATGTGAAAAATAATGAACTTTGTCATATACTATAATGATGAGGTATAAACGTTCAAAATATCTAATAATCACAATAAATATAATACTCTTAATCCTTATAATCTTCACGATTTTGGGTATTTCCTTTTCACAACGAATGGTTGAGAACACTTATTCTATGCATAAAGACGGTCTTTTGTCGCCTTTTACCATAGTTCATATAAGCGATTTGCATTATCCCAAAAATACAGTAGCCTTAGACAAAATACAATCGTCTATTCAAAATACAAAGCCTGATTTTATAGCACTCACCGGAGATACAATCGACGGTTCGTCAAGTTTAGACGATATTAGATTCATTTTCGATTATTTTAATGAAATTGCTCTTTCATTCACCACCTTTTATGTCTTAGGAAATCACGAAATAGGACATAAAAACTTAAATGAATTGACCAAATTATTGCAAGAAAGTCATATTAATTATTTATCTAACGAACTAAAAACAATGACGTTAAATGGCGATAAACTCGCGATAATCGGTATAAGTGACGGAAAAAAACTAAATCAAACTAATGTTCCCACACTACATGCCAAAGCAACTTGCAAATACTCTGTTTTGCTTGCCCACAGACCCGAACTTTTTGATAATTACTATGAAAATTCTATAGATTTAGTACTTTCAGGTCATACTCATGGCGGACAAGTAAGATTTTTTGGTCAAGGGCTAATCGCTCCAAATCAAGGTTTTTTGCCAAAATATTCGCACGGCTTATATACAAAAGACACCACTTCTATGCTCGTTAGCAGCGGCTTAAGCGGGCGTGGCAGATTCTATAACCCTTACGAAATAAACATAATAAAAGTATCATAAAAAAAGCGAAACGTTTTGTTTCGCTTTTTGTCTAAAAATTATTTTGTATTTAAATAATTTCACATATCATATTTGCTAATTCAGTAGGATTTTCTACTGCCATTCCTTCAATAAGCAACGCTTGATTATAAAGAATATTCGCTATCTTTTTTAGTTTATCTTGATCGTTTTTGTAGCACTCTTTTATTGTTTCGTAAATACGGTGCTTTGCGTTAATTTCCAACACTTTGGTAGCTACGGCTACATCTTTGGGCGTATTTGGCATATTCTTTAATACCTTTTCCATTTCCAAAGTAAGTTCGCCTTCAGTAGATATGCAAACGGGATGAGTCTTAAGCACATTGCTTAATTTTACCTTAGCAACCTTGCTATC
Source organism: Clostridia bacterium (assembly GCA_035270205.1). Classification (GTDB taxonomy): domain Bacteria; phylum Bacillota; class Clostridia; order Christensenellales; family DTU072; genus CAG-1782. Next base: position 9,197 of record DATFIH010000086.1, read on the forward strand.
AAGTGTTGTTTTTATAAACTCCAAAATTTCTTTATCCTCGTCTGAATTCTCGTTTTCTTGCTCTATGCCAAGATCGCTGCTTTGAATGGATTTGAATTCTTTTTCTTTATAAACGCCCACGGTCTTTATGGCAAACTCGTCAATATCTTCGGTGAAGCATAGAATATCAAAACCGCTTTCAGTAAGTTTTTCACATTGTGGCAAGGTCTTTATTCCTTCTATGGAATTACCGCTTGCATAATAAATAAACTTTTGTTCTGCTTTCATAGCGTTTACGTATTCTTCCAATGTGATACGTTTGTTTTCCTTTAAAGAGTGGAACATAACTAAGTCTTGTACCGCATCTTTATTTGCTCCCCATTGGTCATACAAGCCAAATTTTATTTGCAATCCGAACGCGTCAAAAAACTTGTTGTAGTTTTCACGGTCGTTTGCTAGCATATTTAATAATTCTGCTTTTATTTTCTTTTCAATATTTGTGCTGATAACCTTAAGCTGACGATTGTGCTGTATAGTTTCTCTGCTAATATTTAAGGTGAGTTCACTATCTACAATACCTTTTGCAAAGCTAAAATAATCGGGTAATAAGTCCGCACATTTTTCCATAATCATTACGCCATTAGTATACAAACGCAAACCTTTCTCATAAGTTTTTGTATAATAATTATAGGGAGCTTTAGTCGGTATATAAATAAGAGCCTTGTAAGACACTAAGCCTTCAGCCGACGTATGAATAGCTCTTAGCGGAGCATCCCCGTCATAAAACATATCCTGATAAAATTTATCATATTCTTCTTTTGTTATATCTTTTTTATCCTTTTTCCAAAGGGGTATCATCGAGTTAAGCACGTCAATTTCTGTGTATTTATCTTCAAGCTTAGTGTCCTCGTTTTCACGGTATTTTGTTACTTCCATTTTGATAGGATAACGTATATAATCACTATATTTTTTAATAAGATTTCTTATAGTATATTCTTCCAAAAACTCATCATACTTTTCTTCATCCGTATCATCTTTTAGATATAAGGTAATTTCCGTGCCATAGGAAGGTTTATCAGCATCTTTTATCTCATAGCCTTCAGCCCCACTACTAGTCCACAAATAACCATTTTGCTCGCCATATGCTCTGGACAAAACTTCCACCTTCTTGCTAACCATAAATGCGCTGTAAAAACCTACGCCGAATTGCCCTATTATGCTTATATCTTCCTGTGGTCCATTTTGCGATTTAAAGTCGTTACTTCCGCTTTTTGCAATAACGCCCAAATTGTTTTCCAATTCTTCTTGAGTCATACCTATACCGTTGTCACTAATTTTTAATGTACGGTTTTCTTTATCTGCAGTAATATTTATGGAAAAATCTTCTCTGTTTAAACCACTGACACCACCCGTAAGACTTTTGTAATAAAGCTTATCGATAGCATCGCTCGCGTTCGACATTAATTCCCTTAAAAAGATTTCCTTGTGTGTGTAAATAGAATTAATCATTAAGTCTAACATTCTTTTACTTTCTGTCTTAAACTTCTTCATACATTAAGCACCTTCCTTTTCTCATATTGTTAGCACTCATAGCATTGGAGTGCTAACAATATTGTATAACCAAATATTACAAATTGCAAGTAAAATACTTGCTTTTTTTGTCAAAATAAGAAAGCCCTTCGTATAATACAATAGTGACAATT
>DATFIH010000087.1:0-3236 GCA_035270205.1 Clostridia bacterium
GTTGTATTAATTAAGGCAAATGTGTTGCTTACAAGTGGTATTTATTATATAATGACTGTATTTTAATAAAGGTAAACTCCGGGAGGCCTATATGAGTTCTGTTCTAATACCTGCAAATTATACATCAAAGCTTAACTTGTATCAAACACAAGAAGCTATTGCTGCTATAAAAAGTTCCTTCCAACATAATTTAGCCAATGCGCTAAACCTAAAACGTGTTACCAGTCCGCTTTTTGTAGACAGCAATTCGGGACTTAACGACAACCTTAACGGTGTGGAAAGACCTGTAAGATTCGACATTAAAGAAACAGGAAATTATGCCGAGGTAGTACACTCCCTTGCCAAATGGAAAAGATTTGCATTGTATAAATATGATTTTAGACCCCACAAAGGTCTATATACAGATATGAACGCGATACGCCGTGATGAGGATATGGATAATATCCATTCCATATACGTTGACCAATGGGATTGGGAAAAGGTAATTACCGAAGAAGTTCGCAATATGGAATACCTAAAACAAACCGTTTCAGCCATAATGGATGCAGTATGCGATACCTTAAACGAAATTTCGGTAAAATTCCCTGCTAATGCGCGTATTAAAAGAGAAGTTACCTTTATTACCAGCCAAGAATTAGAAGATATGTATCCTGATTTTACATCGAAAGAGCGTGAGAACGCATTTGCAAAAAAGCACGGCACTGTCTTTATTATGCAAATAGGCGACAAATTAGCTAGCGGCAAACCTCACGACGGACGCGCACCCGATTATGACGATTGGACTTTAAACGGCGATATTTTGGTATATTATGAATTGCTGGATTTTGCTATGGAAATAAGTTCAATGGGCATACGAGTAAACGCTGAATCCTTGTGTTCGCAACTTGCCAAGTCCAACAACTTAGATAGAGCTTCGCTTCCATTCCACAAAGCATTGCTTGATGGTACCTTGCCCCTTACCATGGGCGGAGGAATCGGACAAAGCAGACTATGTATGCTTATGCTCAATAAAGCGCACATTGGAGAAGTTCAAGCCTCTATTTGGGACGATGAGACTATTAAAAGATGCAAGGAAGCAGGCATAGAATTGCTATAAAGATATTCACTATCTACAAAACATTATAAAAGTGGCTTTTCTGCCGCTTTTTTTATTTTTTGCTTATGTTGTGTCTTAATCTTGATTTTATTGCGTAAAATAATGGAATGCCTAATATATATACAGATATTACCTGTCCTGCCATTACTGTGGCAAAATTGTACCAATAAAAACCTGGTTCATCTGTAAAAAGCATCCACATAAGAGGTAAAATTAATGCGTTAAACAAAACTGGTGGAATAGCAGCAACAAAAGGCATAGCTTTATTTTTGATAGCTTTTCCTATAAAATAAGTGGCGACTGCGGCAAGAGCTGTCGCTAGCGTGCCAAACACCATGTCCATTACAACGCCTGAAAATATGTTAGCGATAAGGCAACCTATGATAAGACCAGGAATAGCTTCCACAAAAAATAGCGGCAAAAGTGTCATCGTTTCACTGATTCGGCATTGTACTGGTCCATAGGATATAGGATATAATACAATAGTAAACACTGCATAAAGCGCGGCGATTAATCCTGTCCTTGCCAAAAATTTTGTAACTAAAGCTCCTTTTATCATACAATATCCCTTTTGTTCGTTACAAAAAATACGCTAAAATACATTATTGCATTGTACACAATTAGCATGGGCATAGCTATAAAGAAGTTTGCCTTATACGGCAAGCTATAATTAATACCTAAAAACTGGCTTAAGTCATTCACATTAGAAAACATAAAGCGGTCTATTCCGATAAAGGATAATAGGCCAGATATTATTCCTAACAGAACAACTAGACCTATTAATATAGCAGGAGTTTTCTTTTTCAAAATCGTTCCCAGTGCAAATGCAAGTATGCCATAGGAAAACAAGGAAAACGTTCCTAATAGCATAACCAAAAAAACATATCCGCCATAGGTCATTTGCCAAACTGTTCGTGCATTAAACAATACAATAGTATTTGTCATACTTATACTACCAAACGCAGCCAGCCCATATAAAAAGCCTATCAATGTGGTAATGCCCAGCAATGCTAACAATACCGTAAACATAGCAATTATTTTAGCTATGGTCACTTGATTGACGGTGACTGGTCTTAACATTATCAACTTTATAGTGCCTTTTTGATATTCGTCGGCATATAGACTTACCATAGCAACCACGGCAAATATTATTAAAATCCCAAGAACAGTTGAAAAATAGCTTAGTGCAAAATTTTCCGCGCTAGCATTCATTCCGCCGTACCCTGCTAAATTTAAATTCTGTCCATAAAGGTCGTTTGCTTTTACAAAATCCAATATAGAAACTACACCTTTATAGTAGTAATCCATGCCGTCTTGTTGATTTATTGAACTATTATACAAGTCTTCGTAATAAGCTATTTTTTGATCAACATTCTCCGAAGTAACGTCCTTGAGAAAACTAATATCTCCGTTAATTATTTCAATATATCCCGACAGATCTTCATCTCCGATTTGACTGGGCACAGTTTCTAGCAAACTATCCCAATTAATATTGTAAAAAATCGCAAAAATTATAAAAAATATTAAAAAAAGTACGGCAACTGTTATCAACGCTTTAGGTCGCATTATCTTTTTTATTTCTCCTGCAATAAGTTTGCCCATCATAATTTAATTCTCCTTATTCGTGGTAAGACGGATAAACATATCCTCTATCGTGCTTTCTTTGCGGCTCACGCCCTTAACGGTTATGCCGCCAAGGATAAGCTCTTTGGTAATTTCTCCAATGTCTACGGTCGTTTTACATTCAATTGAGCTTTCTTTCAAGATAGCATCTATTTCAAATTTTTCTTTGAGCAAATCTCTTGCGCCCACAATGTTGTCCGTTGCTATTACTATTACGCTTTCATTGTTAAATTCCGACATTTCATTGGTTTTGAGTGTGGCAATAATCTTACCTACATTGATAATGATAAAACGGTCACATAACAGTTGCATTTCCGCAAGTTGATGACTGCTTACCAATACCGCCATCTTAAGTTCGTGCGCAAGGTGCAATATAATATTGCGCATTTCAATGATTCCATTTGGGTCCAAACCGTTGTTCGGTTCATCCAAAATTAGGATTTTGGGGCGCGAAAGTAGCGCTTGTGCTATCCCTAAACGCTGTTTCATACCTAATGAATAGGTACTTACTTTACCC
>DATFIH010000088.1:0-8674 GCA_035270205.1 Clostridia bacterium
GCCATAGACGGTGTACCACCTCGCTGTATATAACCTAATTTTACCGTTCTTATTTGAATATCGTCAACATCGCCTGCCAAAATTTGTTCTTTTAAGCAAGCGCTAGAGCAAACGCCCTCTGCTAAAATAATTATTACCGAACTTTTACCTTTAATTTTGTCATAAACAATTTCTTTGCGAATTCTTTCAACGTCGGCTGGAATCTCTGGGACTAAAATAATCTCTGCGCCTCCGGCAAGTCCAGAATACATCGCGATATCACCGCATTTTCTACCCATAACTTCAATTATACAAGCGCGATTATGTGCGGTCATGGTATCTCTTATATTGTTTATTGCGCCAAGCACAGTATTTACAGCGGTATCAAAACCTAAAGTATAATCTGTATAAGCTAAATCGTTATCAATCGTTCCCGGTATGCCCACACAAGGCATTCCAAAATCATTATGAAGGTCTTTCATACCTTTAAAAGAGCCATCTCCGCCTATTACTACAAGTCCTTCTATTCCGTATGCTTGCAAAACTGCATTGGCTTTTTTGCGGTATTTTAACTCCATAAATTCCGGGCAACGAGCCGTCATTAGAATGGTGCCGCCTTTTTGTATAATATCCGAGACAGAACGGTTATCTAATTTGCTTATGTCGCCTTTAAGCATACCGTCATATCCGCATTCTATTCCATACACTTCTAATCCCAGACTATTGGCGTACCTAACAACACTGCGAATAGCAGCATTCATTCCGGGCGCATCGCCTCCGCTGGTAAGTATCCCTATTTTTCGCATTTTATCCTCGCTAAAAGAATCATCATCGGTAATTTTCCGCTTATTATTATATCATAATAATGGCGTCATTGCAAACAATCTATCTTATTTGTCCGTTCCCCGAAAGCACGTATTTTACCGAAGTTAATTCTTCCAAGCCTATCGGTCCTCTTACGTGCAATTTTTGTGTGGAAATGCCCATCTCTGCGCCTAAGCCAAATTCAAACCCATCAGTAAATCTAGTACTTGCATTGATATAAACAGCTCCACTGTCTACTTCGACGGAAAATTTATCGGCTTTATTTGTATCACTCGTTATTATGCCATCGCTATGATTAGTACTATAATAATTAATATGGGCAATTGCTTCATCTATATCTTCTACGACCTTAACTTTTACTATCAAATCCTCATATTCGGTAAAAAATTCGTCATCTTTTATAATTAGGGTATCTGTATATATCTGTTTTACTTCCTCAGTTCCTCGAATATTAACTCCGCTTGATTTAAGGTTGTCTAATATTACAGGCAAAAATTTTCCAGCAACGTCTCTCTCTATCAAAATCGTTTCCAATGCATTGCATACGGAAGGTCTGCTCACTTTCGCATTTGCTATAACATTTACCGCCATATTAAGGTCAGCAGTTTTTTCCACAAATATATGACAATTACCGCCGCTTGAGGCAATAACCGGCATAGTAGCGGTACTAATAACATATTTTTTTAGTGCTTCACCACCCCTGGGAATTACTACGTCAATATAGTCGCCACAAAGTAGCATTTGATGCGTTAATTCTCTATCTGTACCATCAATAAAAGCTAACAGGTCAGAATTATGTCCATTACTTGAAAAAACGTTTTTCATAATGTTAGCTAGTATTCTATTTGTATTGATAGCTTCTTTACCGCCTTTCAAAACAACTGCATTACTTGATTTGATACAAAGAATAGCAGCATCTACAGTAACGTTAGGTCTTGACTCGTAAATAATACCTATAACACCTAATGGAGCTCTCACTTTTTTTACTAAAATACCGTTTTTTAAAGTATATTGCTTCTCAACCTTGCCAACATAATCAGGCAACGCGATAACATCGTCTATTCCATTTAACATAGTGGTAATTCTGTCATCAGTAAGAGTTAGCCTATCTAAAAAAGCGCCTTTTATACCATTTTCTTCGGCATTTTTCAGGTCAATTACGTTGGCTTCCTTAATTTTGGGTATGTTATTAATAATCTCTTCCTTAATCTTTAACAGCAAAAAATTCTTATCGCTCGTTGAACAAGATGCAAATTTGCTACTAGCAAGTTTTGCGCCTCGGCATAGAGCTTTTACATCAAGCATTATTCTTCCTCCAATTCATCGGGTAGATCTGCGTTATGATATACATTTTGAACGTCATCACTTTCTTCCAATAAATCTATAAGCCTTTTTATTTGTGATACTGTATTTTCCTCTGGAACAATTAAATCGTCTGCTATATATTCTACCTCGCTTGACAATATCACACAACCATTGCTTTCCAGCACGCTTTTTACTTGGCTCAAATCTTGTGGCATAGTATAAACTTCATAAACATCTTCATCGGCTACAATGTCATCACCGCCTGCCTCTAAAACAAGCATCATTACGTCGTCTTCCGTCAATTCAGCTTTTTCTATAATGATTACACCTTTCTTTTTGAAAAGAAAAGATACGCTACCTGTCGTGCCTAAGTTGCCACCGCATTTGTCAAAAGCATGCCTTACTTCGCCTGCTGTACGGTTTTTGTTGTCGGTAAGAGCCTCAACAATAACTGCTATACCGCCCGCGGCATAACCTTCATATTGCATATCTTCATAGTTTACAGAGTTTAACTCTCCACTAGCTTTTTTTATAGAACGATTGATATTATCGTTAGGCATATTGTTAGATTTAGCTTTTGCTATAACGTCGCGCAAACGGGAATTGGTGTTAGGATCTGCACCACCTGATTTTACGGCAACTGCGATTTCTCTTCCTATTTTAGTAAATACACTTCCTCTTATCGCATCAGTTTTTCCTTTCTTTATCTTAATATTAGCCCATTTGCTATGTCCACTCATCGTAAAGCCTCCTATTTTATTTTATAATATACATCGCTATACTCGCACTGACTGCGGCATTAAGACTTTCCACTCTGCCCTCTGTCATTGGTAAGCGTATTGTTTTTTTACTTTTTTCTCTTAAAAATTGTGCAACTCCGTGCGCTTCATTGCCCACAGTAAGTGCGATTTTTCCTTCTCTTTTGTAGCTATGGATACTTTCTCCGCCCATATCGAGGCAAATAATATCATATCCGTCCAAAAATGCAAAAACGTCTTTTTCATTGCATTCATTTATACTTATATAAAAGACTCCGCCCATACTGGCTCTTACTGTTTTAGGCGAATATGCATCGCAACAATCCATACATATAACGTTATTTATTCCCACTGCTGCTGCGCTACGAAATATTGTGCCTAAGTTACCAGAATCTGCAATACCCGAAAGCAAAATAATAATATCGCCAACAACCTTTTTAGGTATCGGCTTATTGGCAACTGCTATAACACCTGTCGGCTTTACAGTATCTGCAACACTGTCAAAAATACTGTTTGGGATAACGTAAGCTTCGATATCGAATTTATTTTCTAAATAACATAGTTTATCGTATTCGCTTTCCTTAATATAAAGTTCGCAAACTTCTATATTTTGTGGGATGTCTTTTACAAGATTAATACCTTCGCAAACAAAGACGCCTTCTCTTGAGCGTATCTTTTTATCTTTGAAAAGACTACGTAGTCTTTTTACTTTTTCATTTTGCGCAGATGTTATAATCATTTTTTCTTTTTACACAAAAATGCCTTCGCATTTTTAATAAGCGAAGGCATTTACCGTTTATTATTTTGCTGCGTTAAGTGCCTTTTTCGCCTTTCCACATAAATCTGTGAAAGCTAACGCGTCAGTAACTGCAAGATCTGCCAATATCTTACGGTTTAAATCTATATCAGCAAGTTTTAATCCATGCATTAAGCGTGAATAACTCAAATCATTGGCTCTCGCCCCAGCGTTAATACGAGCAATCCATAGTTGACGGAAATCTCTCTTTTTAAGCTTTCTACCAACGTAAGCGTATTGTCCGCTCTTCATAACAGCTTCTCTTGCTACTCTGTATAGCTTTGATTTTGCTCCAAAATAACCTTTTGCTCTTCTTAATATTTTTCTTCTCTTTTTTACAGCATTGACTGCTCTTTTAATTCTCATCTAGCACCTCTTTACTTTTGACCGCTTAACAATGTGGTCATTGTTTTTTCTTGTGTCTTATTTACATAACCGCCCTTACGAAGATTTCTTGTTCTTTTGGTACTCTTCTTCGTAAGAATGTGATTCTTGTTCTGTTTTGATCTTTTGATTAATCCGTTTCCAGTTAATCTCATACGCTTTTTTGCGCCACTATGGCTCTTCATTTTTGGCATAGTATATATTTCTCCTTTTACTAATTAAATTACTTACTTTTTAATGGTGACAAGATAAGGAACATAATTCTTCCTTCAGTTGTCGGTCTTTTATCTATTGTAGAAATGTCCGTCAATTTTTCGGCAAACTTATTAAGTACTTCTATACTAACATCGGGGTGGGCTTGCTGTCTGCCATGCATTTTAAGATTTACTCTTACTTTGTTGCCTTCCATTAAAAAATCTCTAGCATGTTTGCTTTTTGTAAGAATATCTCCGATATCAATAGTTTGAGAAAGTCTTATTTCTTTAACTTCAATAACCTTTTGGGCTTTACGTATTTCTTTCTCTTTCTTAATTTCGTCAAATCTAAATTTGCCGTAATCCATTACCTTACATACTGCGGGCTTTGCATTTGCCGCAATCTTAACCAAATCAAGACCTGCTGTATCGGCAATTCTCTGCGCTTCAACTTTACTCATAACGCCGAGTTGAGAACCGTCACTTGCAATCAGTCTGACTTCTCTGTCATAGATTTGGTTGTTAATCAATAATTCTTTAAATATAGTACAATTCCTCCTAATAAAAAAGATGCGTATAGTATCTACGCATCCTTATCTAAAATAAATCTATTATTTATAGAAACCATTTGACATAATCGTCTAAGGTGAGATTTGTATCTACTTACTGTAATATCATATGCAATATTATGCTATTTGTCAAGCATTAATAACTAATTTGTGTTGCAATTTCTTCTTTTATCTTGGTAATAAACGCATCAAGTGTCATTGCTCCTATCATTCCGTCTTTTCTGTCTCTTACAGCTACCACGTTTTCTGCCTTTTCTTTGTCACCAATAATTAAAGCATAGGGTATTTTTTTCATTTGAAAATCTCTTACCTTATATTTCATACTTTCATTGCGGCTATCTTCTTCGGCACGTATTCCAGCACTGTTTAGGCGAGATGCAATTTCCTTTACGTCATCGGTTGTTCTGTCCGTTAAAGATATTACCTTAACCTGGGTAGGCGCCATCCATAGTGGGAACGCACCTGCATATTTTTCTATCAATAAAGCTATTGATCTTTCATAGCAGCCTAACGATGTTCTGTGAATAATATAAGGATATACCTTTGTATTGTTTTCATCAATATAAGTCATATCAAAACGCTTGGCGAGGAACATATCAATTTGTATTGTAACTAACGTATCTTCTTTTCCAAAAACATTTTTAATTTGAATATCTAACTTAGGACCATAAAAAGCAGCTTCTCCGATAGATTCTTGATAATCAATTCCTATGTCGTCCAAAATACGCTTCATTTCATTTTCGGCATAGTTCCATTGCTCCGGCTCATTGATATACTTTTCAGTATTTTCAGGGTCCCAGCGTGAGAACCTAAACGATACATCTTCTAGTAGACCAAGGCATTTAAGCATATACATAGCTAAATTTAAACAGCCGGTAAACTCTTGTTCTAACTGACTAGGCATACAAACAAGATGTCCTTCCGATATCGTAAACTGTCTTACTCTGATAAGACCGTGCATTTCTCCGCTAGATTCATTGCGGAATAGCGTACTTGTTTCGCCATAGCGTAAAGGTAAATCTTTGTACGATTTTAATCCATTATTATATATTGTATACTGGAAAGGACAAGTCATAGGTCTTAAAGCAAATACTTCGCCTTCAGCATCAGGGTCGCCCATAATAAACATACCGTCTTTATAATGGTCCCAATGTCCACTTACTTTATAAAGCTCTCTTTTTGCCATATATGGTGTTTTTGTTAATAAATACCCTCTACGGCTTTCTTCGTCCTCAACAAACCGTTGCAATATTTGCATAAGCTTTGCGCCTTTAGGCATAAGTAAAGGCAGTCCTTGACCTATATTTTCATCGGTCATAAAAATTTCCATTTCTCTGCCGAGTTTATTATGATCACGCTTTTTTGCATCTTCAATGCGCTCTAAATATTCGTCTAAGTCACTTTTTTTGTCAAAACTTGTGCCATAAATACGAGTAAGCATCTTTCTTTTTTCGTCACCACGCCAATATGCGCCCGTAGCACTAGTTAGTTTTAATGCTTTTATAAAACCTGTACTTGGTACGTGAGGTCCTGTACATAAATCTATAAAATCGCCTTGTCTATACAAAGTTATGATAGCATCTTTGGGCAACCCTTCTATAAGTTCTAATTTATAAGGCTCATCTTTCATCATTTCCATAGCTTTTTGCTTGGAAACTTCCTCCCTTTCGAATTTATAGTCGGCTTTGATAATTTTTCTCATCTCTTCTTCAATTTTTTCTAAGCCATTTTCTTTATCCAAAGGCGTAGCAAAATCAAAGTCATAATAAAAGCCATTCTCTATAGCAGGTCCGATAGCATCTTTAACATCGGGATACAGGTGTTTAACCGCTTGCGCCAATATATGTGATGAACTGTGACGATAAGCTTTTTTTCCATCTTCATCTTTAAATGTCAAAAATTCCACTTCAGCATCATTGCTTAGAGCGGTATTCATATCCATTGCCTTTCCGTTTACCTTAGCAACAATACTATTTCTTGCTAAACCTTCGCTAATAGATTTTGCAATATCTAAAAGCGTCTTGCCATCCTCATAATCAATATAATCATCTCTTAACTTGATTTTCATTTTTTTCCTAACCTCTTTAATCAGTTATTATGTTATCGCTTATCATAGGTATACCTGTGATTTGTTTGTAGTTTGCAAAACTGTTTCCGTCTAATTCTAGCGTTGTACCATTTGCATTTATCAATCCAATTTCCTCATTATAATAAACGCTCATATATCTACTCCAATTTTCACCTTCAGCAGGGAACAAACTCTCGTCAACGCTATATACTATTTGACCAAGCTCTTTACCTTCGCTATTGTGAAAAGTTGCTTTGACTTCATTTTGCGTTTCGTTAACAACTGATACCTCAACATAATTTTTAACATCATTAGTATGTGCAAACCTTGCCACGTTTTTACCGTCTTCGTTGACATATGGAGTATTGTTAGAAACACCATAAATGTTGTTATTTTTAACCATATAAGTATCTCCGTTTTTCAAAGTATTGCTTATACTGGCTTGATTGTTTTGTACTATGGCATTGCCATATGCTGCATAAATAACACTAGCTGTGTGCAAGTAGCTGTCATTATCAACTTTGTTACTTCCACTTACCTTAAAAGTACCGCTGGTTTTATTGCCAGATACTGTAGAATCTCTTACTACACCAACGACACCCCCCAGTTGTAACTTTTCTTTTTCGGTAGTAGATGCACTAAATCCAACAACTTCACTATCAGTCAAAATGGCTCTGTCATAGCAATAGCTTGCTATGCCGCCGATGCCTATGCTCTTTATGGACCCACCTATTGGCTCTGCGCTAATGCTAAGAGTGTTTACCTTAGATGTTGTCACACAGGAACTGTCGATCAAAGCAACGATGCCCGATCCGCCCACTTTTTCGCTACCTTTCAATACAAGATTAGAGTCGTTAGAGTTTATATTCGATGCCTTGCTACCTACAAGTATTGCAGCTCCAGACGCGCCATATACAGATTTTGAATAAATTTCCATACTGCCTGTTACGTTTACACCGTCTATAATTGCACCATTTTTAATATATCCGCCCAAAAAACCAGCTAATGTCTGATGCGGTAGATACGATTGATTGGAGAATGTGTGTACGTTATAACCGTCTTTTACAACTACAGTGTTTCCATCAACTAACTCTTCTTCTATTTCGTAAACTGCTCTATAATGCTTATTGTTGATATCAATATCAACATCAATATCATTAAAATTACTTTTACCTGATGAATAGGCGACCAAACCGCCTATATATTGTGTGGTGTCACAAGCGACCACGCGATCATCTTGCACCTTACCGTCCATACCATAAGTGGTATTATAAACGTAAATATTGGATAAATCTATTCTGCCAGTAATGTTTATATTGCTAAACGTACTTTTACCTGTGTTATATGCAACAAGTCCTGCTGTATGAAAGAAATCTCCGTAAGTGTATAGTTTTAGATTTATATCTGAAAGTTTTATGTCTGTTATAGTTGCATTTTGAGTAAAGCCAAATAAAGCAATGTTTTCTTGCTCATTAGCAACGGTAGGTTTTCCGCTATCATCCATACCTAAATATGTTAGATTAGATATAATTTTTCCATTACCTAATAGCGTTCCCATAAAGGGATTTTCTTTAGTTCCTATACTCTCCCACTGTATATAGTCGGATAAGTCCAAATCATTTTCCAATGAAAAGGTATAGTTACTATATCTTATCCCAAGACAATCTTTTATATTTGCTAAATCCTCGGCATTTTTTACCGATATAGTAGTAGCTGGAAGTGGCTGTAAGTCATCCTCTTCATTATTATTATTGCACGCAGTTAGAGCAAAAATAGTAATAAGCACCAAAAGCAAT
>DATFIH010000089.1:0-10942 GCA_035270205.1 Clostridia bacterium
ATATGCAAGGGCAAGGATACCTATCGTTGCTATAAGTAACGTAAATTGTATTTTAAAGCTCCATTTAAACCATTTGCCATAATCGACAGTTGTTAAACCAAGGATAAGTAAAAGTCCTGCATTCGTTGGTAAAATCACATTGGCAAAGCCATCGGCAAAAGCAAAAGCAAGTACTGCGATTTGTCCGTTTATGTTCATAAGTTGGCAAATGCTAAATATCATGGGCATAAGCAAAAACGCTTTTGCGCTACCTGACGGTATAAACATCTCAAACAAAAATATGATAGCGTAAATTATAAGTATTGATACAAATGGATTATTGCCTTGAATTAATTTAACACAATTATATAATATTGTATCCATAATATCGCCTTCTTCGATGATATAACGGATACCGCCGGCAACAAGAATCATAGCAACGGCAGGAAACAGAGTCGCAGCGCCTTTGCCCAACTGTTTTAAAAGACGCATGCCTTTTAGATTGCATATAATGCATGCGCCAAGTCCTGCTATTAGATAAATAACGATGGTAATATACATTACATAATCTGCAATAGCGTGTACAAATACTGACAATAAAGCAATAAATACTACTAACAATAGCCATATTGTAAACCAAATCAATGCTTTGCTTTTATTTTTATCGTATTTAAAATCTTCAACTTGAAAATTAAATTCTTTTTTTCTTTTTAAATCTTGTAAATAAACTGCTGAACAGGATGGTTTTTTCTCAATTTTTTTAACATAAATGATAATAAAAGTCATTATAATAACGTAAGCTATGGCAAAGGTAAGCAAGCGTAAACCTATCCCTGAAAACATTACTATACCGCCTAGAGATTGCGCAACTCCTACCGTGAAAGGATTAACTACGCCGGCCGCAAAGCCAAAACACCCTGCAAGTATCGATATAGCAAGTCCGGTAAGCGCGTCCCAGCCCATAGCATAGCATAGCATTATTACAACAGGGACAAGCGGTATAAGTTCTTCAAACATTCCGGCTGTACTGCCTAAGAACATAAAGGTAAAGGGCAATAAGAAAAGTAAAATATACCTTTTTTTGCCGAACCGCCTTGCCAAAGATTCTACCATATATATGAGTATGCCGCTTTCGTCTAGCGCAGTAAATATTGCGCCTATTACAAATAATAGTATAAGAATTGCCCAAACGGTACCAAAACCTGGTGTAGCTGGGGAAAGTATCATAAATGGTGACAACAAAAATTGCCACCAAGCTATGCCATCCATCTCTTTTTGTTGATATGTGCCTTCTATAATCGCGCCATCAACATCTCTTTGGTATTGTCCTGTAGGGAGTATAAAAGTAAGAATATAAGCAAGAACGACCAGCGCAAGAACGATAACAACAGATATAGCAATTGCTTTTTTGCTTAGTTCAATAGACTTAGCTTTTTTAGATTCTTGAGCTACGGTTGTTTCAGTATTCATTAGTTACCACATTGATAAAAATTGTTGTTTCTATATTATTAAAAATCCTCTGTTTCATTAGTGCAGGTGGCTTGCTCATCAATGCATTGTTCGTCGCGTTCAGCCATCAAGCGTGTTATTTCTTTTTTGTCGAATTTCATAGTAGCAAAAATAATTATTCCCACTACAACAACCACGTTTATGCCTATACATAAAATTAGTCCCAGCTTAGAAGACGTTTGATAAGTCTGTACAGTGCTACCTTCCTTAAATCCTATAGCAGATAGCAATATTCCGCTGACAAGTTGTGTAAGCGATTGACTTATTTTGTATGCAAACGTCATCATGCCCGCATAAGTTCCTGTTTTTTCGCTCTTATCTAGCACACTGTTTTGAACAACGGCATCGCCAATTAGCGCGAGCGGCATTGAATACAACACGCCAGTGCCTAATCCTGCTATCATAAGCGGGGGTAATAATACAAGTAAAGCAAGGTTGGATGTTGCGATCAAAGAATTGATCCAATCACGTATAAACCAGCATCCAAAAAGCAATATACAGCCAGCTAAGCTTATGAATAGACCTATAAGCATAGACCGTTTTTTATCATATTTTTTACTGAGCATAGGCCATAACGGTTGACCTGCTACCGTCATAACCAACAGCCCACCCATAAGAATATACATTTGAGTAGTTGCGAGTTCAAAGGTAAAGGTAAATACGTGAAAACCTAAGGAAATAATTAGCGTTGCGCTCATCATTGAGATAGCATAACCAAAGATTATACTGCGCATATTCCCCGTACTTAAAACTTTAAAAAAGTCTACAAGCACCTTCTTTAGTGAAGATCTTGGCTTGTTAGCTTTTTCTTGCAATTGTCTTGCTTGTACTGATTTTATATCAGAAAACGTCATTATATACATAAATATGCTCGTTACTAAACAAATTCCTACAGCAACTAAGGCAAAATCACGATAGCCGCCTGCAAAGAATTGCCCTTTAACTATTATCTCGCCCAACTCGTTTCTAACAGCATATTTGTTTTGAAAAGTGCCCATAATTACTACGGGTAATATCATACCGATAATATAACCTATAGAGCGGAATGCTTGAATAGTAGTTCTTTCTGTGTAGTCATTGCTAACTTCTACGGAAAACGCTCCAACGGGAGTAAAGTAAAGTGTGTTAAACGTTCTTAGTACCGTCAGTCCGACAGCAAACCAAATAAACGTTTTTATAGGAGAAAAACTTTCAGGTACATACCATATAAATACCGAAGTTGCCATAAGTCCAATAAGTCCTATCAGTATCCACAAATGTCGCTTGCCGAAAATACGGTTTTTGCTATTGTCGGACAAGTAACCGACAATGGGATCAGAAATAGCATCGAATATTGTTCCTATTGCTATTGCTATGCCCATAAAAGTGCCTGAAAGACCGATAACCATAGTGCCGAAAGTCATTATGTAAGTAGCAACTGTGCCTGATACTAAACTATAACCTAAGTCGCCAACACCTAGCGCAATCATATGTGATTTTTTTACGTAGGGTAAATTTTGATATCGTCTGGGATTACCTCTTAATTTTTTTTCTTTCACGTCAATCTCCTTAATATTTTTTATAGCAGATACGTACCAAATGCAATTATATCATAGCAAAATCAAAATTTCAATTAGTATTTTTATTAAGAGATATTCATAAAAGCTTTAGAAGAATGGCTCAAACGTTAAAAGTTGACACAGGTAAATTCGCTATTATATAATAATGATATTAAAAAGGAGACCAAATGCAAAAACAAACAGAAATTACCGAACCTACAACTTTATTAACAGAAGAAGGCTTACTTTCAAAACCAGGATGGTGCAGAAGGAATTTATACCAATATAACCGAGAAGCAATTTCTGCTCCCAAACGCAGAATAAAAGAGTGGGATTTTTACCAAATAGGAAATGACCGCTTCGCAGTGCAAATATGTTTTGCCAATATCTCTTTAGGCGCTTCGGCAACCGCAACGTTAATTAATCTTAAAACGGGTAAAACGTATTCGGCAAGCAGTACCAAGCTTTTTACAAAAAACCGTTGCCAACTTCCGAGAAATGGCGACGAACCCAATTATTTTAGCTATAAAGGGGGTGGAGTAACGCTAGAATTTAACGTTACCGAGAAAAATCGCTATCTTCGCTTTGAAGACATAGCTGGAGAAAAAACCTTTTTAATGGAATTTACAATGGATATGTTGGATAATCACGAATCAATAACCATTGCTACACCATTTGAGCTAAAAGGAAGATTTTTTTATACCAACAAAATCAATTGTATGCCAACTCAAGGCAAGGTATTTATTGGTGACGAAGTATATGAATTTTCAAGTGATGATACTTTTGCTGTGCTCGACTGGGGGCGCGGGGTGTGGCCCTACAAAAATTCTTGGTACTGGGGCAATGGAAGTACCAAACTTGATGGCAAACTCTTTGGTTTTGAAATAACCTGGGGCTTTGGTGACGAGTCCAATGCAACAGAAACAGCATTATTTTATGACGGCAAGTGCCATAAGATAGGCGCAGTCGACGTGGAAATATCACCTGTCGGCAGATGGATGGAACCTTGGGCGTTTAAGTCGGAAGATGGAAGATTTAATCTTACTATGACACCGTTCTTTGACAATGCAACGGGAATTAAATTTTTGGGATTGCTCGGCACCAACTGTCATCAGGTGCATGGCTACTGGAATGGTACCGTTGTATTGGACGATGGCACGGTTTTAGAAATAAAGGATATGTACGCTTTTTGCGAGAGAATGGAAAATCTATGGTAAATGTGCTTACCCAAATTAGCATTTTAACTTTGCCGCTTTATGTCGAAAAAAATATATTAGGGGGTCTTTTATGTTTGACTAGCGTTTTTTATTAATGCTATAATATATAAAATCCATAATAAGGATGTGTATAGATGAATTATACTTTGAAAGGGGTGCAATTATTTTTAAACGAGAAATTTAAAAAATATGATTTGCTCATTTCGAATGGCATAATAGAAGGTGTTGTCCCATCACCGAACAATAAGGGATGTTCCTTTGAGTCAAAGGAGAATGGTTGTATTGTTACGCCGGGTTTAATAGATGTTCACGTGCATCTAAGGGAACCCGGTTTTTTTTATAAAGAGGGGATACTTAGCGGTACAAAAGCTGCAGCTCGAGGCGGTTATACCTCAATTTGCGCTATGCCAAACCTTGCGCCTGTTCCCGATACGTTAGAAAATTTAAAAATTCAAACAGACTTGATTGCAGCCAATGCGCAAATCAACGTTTATCCCTACGGTGCTATAACTATGGGGCAAATGGGCGAAGATTTGTCCGATATGGAAAAATTAAGCAGTAAAGTTGTTGCTTTTTCCGATGATGGCAGAGGTGTTCAAAGTTCCGAAATAATGAAAGTGGCTATGCTGAAGGCAAAGAGTTTAGGAAAAATTATTGTTGCGCATTGTGAAGACAATTCCCTCATTGCAGGCGGATATATCCATGATGGACAATACGCTAAGAAAAATTTCCATAAAGGTATTTCTTCTGCAAGCGAATATAAACAGGTAGAAAGGGATTTGCAACTTGTTAAAGAGACTTCTTGCGCTTATCATATTTGCCATATTTCCACCAAAGAAAGTGTAGAACTTGTAAGGCGCGCTAAAAGTGAAGGGCTTGACGTGACTTGTGAAACAGCTCCGCACTATTTACTATTAGACGATACAAATTTAAAAGAAGATGGCAATTTCAAAATGAATCCGCCACTTAGAAGCGAGGCAGACAGACAGGCTCTTATCGAAGGTATAATTGACGGCACCATTGATATGATAGCTACCGACCATGCTCCGCATACAAAGGAAGAAAAGTCCAAAGGCCTAAGGGATAGTCTTATGGGTATTGTTGGATTGGAAACGGCATTCCCTCTACTTTATACCGAACTTGTTAAAAAAGGAATTATCAGCTTAGAAAAACTTATTATGCTTATGCATACCAATCCCAGCCGAAGATTTAAGATAGGAAAAGAGATAATTGTAGGTCAAAAAGCTGATATAGCAGTATTTGACTTGGGCAAAAAATATATAATAAACCCTGACAACTTTTTATCCAAAGGACGGAGCACTCCGTTTGCAGGTTACGAAGTTTATGGGGAAAGCATACTTACAATAGTTGGAGGAAAGACAGCGTGGGAAAAAAGATGAACAAAAAAATAGTATTCGAAGACGGTACAGAGTTTTGTGGATATGGTTTTGGTTACGATGTAGAAAAAGTGCTGGAAATAGTTTTCAACACCACTATGGTTGGATATCAAGAAATTATAAGCAATCCTGTTTACACAGATAAAATGATGCTAATGACTTATCCACTTATAGGAAATTGCGGTATAGTAGATGAAGATTTTGAGGCAAAAAACACGTCTATTGGTGGATTAATAGTAAGAGAGTACAACGATAGTCCGAGCAATTTTAGATACAGCAAAACTTTAGAAGAGTTGTTGGAAGAAAATCAAATACCAGCAATAGAGGGTGTCGATACTAGAAAAATGTTTAAAAAGCTAAGAGATGAAGGACTGGGAAAGGTAATTATTACTGATATAAGTACAACCAAAGAAGACGCAGTAAAAAAGATAAAAGAAACGGTAATCGAAGGTAATTATGCCCAAAAAATGGCAAGCAAAAGATGGTATGCAAGGACTTCCAAACACACTTATAACGTACTTGCGATAGATTGTGGCTTGAAAAAGAGCGAAATAAAAGCGTTAAACGACAGAAGTTGCAACATCACCATTATGCCTTGGACAATTACAGATGAAGAGATAAGATTTATCAATCCCGACGGTATTTATATAACAAACGGACCTGGTAAAGTTGAAGAAGCGACTATTGTTGTGGAAAAAGTAAAAAAACTTATAGGTAAATATCCTATCGGCGGCACAGGACTTGGCTGTCAGATTATCGCATCTGCCTTCGGAGCAAAAACAGATACGATGAAGCTAGGGCATCACGGATTTAATCATCCCGTTAAAAACCTTACCAACGGAAAGATAGAAACGACCAATCAAAGCCATAGCTACACAATAAACGCTGATTCCATATTAAATACAAATCTAAAAATTACGCATATCAACCTACTGGATAACACTATTGAAGGCATTGCGTCTATTGAGGATAAAGTTGTGGGAGTTGAATTTCAGCCAGTACTGAAGTCCAGCGGAGAAAATATCAATTTTTACGATGAATTTATTAATTTGATGAGAGGGGTGCAAAATGCCTAAGAGAAAAGATTTAGAAAAAATAATGGTAATAGGCTCCGGGCCTATCGTTATTGGACAAGCAGCGGAATTTGACTACGCTGGCACGCAAGCGTGTCTTGCATTAAAGGAAGAAGGCTATCAAGTTATTTTGATAAACTCTAATCCTGCAACTATTATGACAGATACCAAAATTGCAGATAAGGTATACATGGAGCCATTAACCTTAGAGTATGTTGCAAAAATAATACGCTACGAAAGACCTGACGCCATTATTCCTGGAATGGGTGGACAGACAGGACTTAATATTGCTATGCAATTAGAAAAAAAAGGTGTGCTTCAAGAATGTAACGTGGAGCTTTTAGGGACTAAAAGCAAGTGTATAGAAAGAGCAGAAGACAGACAACTGTTTAAAGAGCTTTGCTTAGGGCTTGGCGAACCTACACTTCCGTCATTAATAACGTATTCTGTAGAAGAAGCTATAGCTGCTGCCAACGATATTGGTTATCCTGTAGTGCTTCGTCCCGCATTTACATTAGGCGGATCGGGCGGTGGCTTTGCATCGGATGAAGAAGAATTAATAGAAATTATGGAAAATGCGCTTATGCTTTCACCTGTCAGACAAGTATTGGTAGAAAAAAGCATAAAAGGCTATAAAGAGATAGAGTTTGAGGTAATAAGAGATTCCAACGACACCTCGATTATTATTTGCAGTATGGAAAACATTGACCCTGTAGGAATACATACAGGTGACTCTTTAGTTATAGCGCCTGTGCAAACCTTAACCTCGAAAGAATACAATATGCTTTGTGACTCGGCGCTCAGACTTATTAGAGAATTAAAAATAGAAGGGGGTTGCAATGTCCAGTTCGCGCTTGACCCGCAATCACTAGAATATTTTATAATTGAGGTTAATCCCAGAGTTTCCCGCTCATCAGCACTTGCATCTAAGGCAAGCGGATATCCAATAGCAAGAGTTTCGGCAAAGATAGCTATAGGGCTTACGTTAGACGAGATTAGATTAGCAAGTTCTTTGGCAAGCACAGAGCCCAACCTAGATTACATAGTAGCTAAAATGGCGCGTTTCCCGTTTGATAAATTCCCATCGTGTTCCAATAAGCTAGGGACACAAATGAAAGCCACAGGTGAGATTATGAGCATTGGAAGGACTTTAGAAGAGTGTTTGCTTAAAGCCGTACGCTCTTTGGAAAACGGCGCGGTACACCTTTATATGCGCAAGTTTGAAGATATGAGTCAAGAGATACTGTTAAATTACGTTAAGGACTTTCCTGCCGATATTTATTATGCAATAGCTCAGCTTATAAGATTAAAAACTGACCTTGGAGTAATCTACAACGTTACGCATATTGATATGCTCTTTTTAGAAAAATTCAAGAACATAGTGAATATGGAAGAAATAATTGCAGCATCATTAGGCGATTTGAAAGTTTTATACGAAGCCAAGCGTATGGGATTTGGAGATAGTTATATATCGAAACTTTGGAAGATGAAAGAAATCGAAATTTATAATTTGAGAAAATCCAACAACATTATGCCGGTCTATAAAATGATTGATACAGTCGCGGGCGAGTTCCCGAGTACAGTGCCTTTCTTCTTTTCCACTTACGAAGAGGAAAACGAATCTATCGTCAGTTCTAAGAAAAAGATAATAGTACTTGGCGCAGGACCTATAAGGATAGGACAAGGAGTTGAGTTTGACTATTCCACAGTACACGCTGTAAATACTATAAGGAACAATGGATACGAAGCGATTATTATAAACAATAATCCCGAAACTGTATCTACCGACTATACCACAAGTGATAAGCTGTATTTTGAACCGCTTGCAGTAGAGGACGTTTGTAACATAATAGAATTGGAAAAGCCCGAAGGCGTTATTGCAACGCTGGGTGGACAAACTGCAATCAACCTTGCTGAACCGCTTATGAAAAGAGGGGTAAAAATCATTGGTACTGATTTTAATGCGATAGAGAGAGCTGAAAACCGTGATGCATTTGAAAAAACGATGGTTGAACTTGGCATACCGCAACCAAAAGGCAGAGGCGTTACAACAATTGAGCAAGGTTTAAGCGCGGCAGAAGAAGAAGGATATCCAGTTATCGTAAGACCAAGTTATGTGTTAGGCGGCAGAGCAATGCAGATTGTAAATACGCCCGCCGCACTAATAAAGTACCTTAAAACGGCAGTTTCTATTGATGAAGAACACCCCGTACTTGTAGATAAGTATATAGTAGGAAAAGAACTTGAAGTGGATGCTATATGCGATGGTACCGATGTTTTTGTGCCAGGAATAATGGAACTTATAGAAAAAACAGGGATACACTCAGGCGACAGCATAAGCGTTTATCCTACTTTTAGCGTATCTAAGCAAGTAAAAGAAACTATTTTTAACTATACAAAGAGATTGGGACTAGGAATAGGTATAATTGGAATATACAACATTCAATTTATTGTTGACAAAGAAGATAAAGTTTACGTGATTGAAGTAAACCCAAGGTCGTCAAGAACAGTACCGTTTATATCCAAGGCAACTGGATATTCGCTTGCAGACATAGCAACTTTGGTTATATTGGGTAAATCTTTAAAAGAGCAGGGACTGTATGACGGTTGTGCGCCCGACAAGGAAAAATGGTACGTAAAAGCACCGGTATTCTCCTTTGCTAAACTTTATGGAATTGATGCTTACCTTTCACCTGAAATGAAATCAACAGGCGAAGCGATAGGTTATGATAAGAAGTTTACAAGAGCGCTATATAAAGCGTTGCAAGCAGCAGGAATGAAAGTGCTCAATTATGGCACGGTTTTTGTTACCGTATCCGATGCTGATAAAGCCGAGGCGCTCGAACTTATAAAAAGATTTTATGCGCTAGGGTTTAATATTGAAGGTACAAAAGGCACTGCGGAATTCCTTATAAAAAATGGAATAAGAACGCGTATAAGGAAAAAACTTAGTGAAGGAAGCAACGAAATACTCGATTCTATGAGAATGGGGCATATAAATTACGTTATAAATACACGCGGTTATGATGCCGATATGCAAGGGTATTCCGACGGTTTTGCAATAAGAAGATGCGCAGTAGAAAACGCAGTTACAATGTTTACCAGTCTTGATACGGCAAGAGCATTACTTGACGTACTGGAAGAAATAACATTGGTTGTTTCCACAATCGATTCATAAAAAAAGATAAAGGAAGAAATGGAACAAAAAATTTGTGAAATATTAGAAAACGTCGAAATCGCCAACAACACGTTTAAAATGGTATTGACATGCTCTACAAAAAGCATAAAACGACCTGGGCAGTTTATAAACGTAGCCTTAGACAATTTTTACCTTAGAAGACCAATATCTGTATGTGATTATGATAAAGAAAGCATAACGATAATTTATAAAATACTTGGCGAAGGCACAGACGCTATGGCAAAGCTTGCGCCCAAAACTAAGTTGGATTGTCTACTTGGCTTGGGAAACGGTTTTGATATTGCACTCGATAAAGAAAAGGCACTAATAATTGGTGGCGGGGTCGGTGTTCCACCACTTTACAAACTAGCTATTGAGCTTGTTAAACTAGGCAAAACACCACAAGTTGTGCTAGGATTTAACACAGCAGGTGACGCTATACTTATAAAAGAGTTTTTAGCGCTTGGATGCAAAGTTACAACAGCAACATTAGATGGAAGTTTAGGACATAAAGGATTTGTTACAGACGTAATAGACGGCGTGAATTATGACTATTTTTACGCTTGCGGGCCGCTTGCTATGTTAAAAGCGGTTGCTAAAGCAACTAACACAAGCGGACAAATAAGTATGGAAGAAAGAATGGGATGCGGTTTTGGCGCATGTATGGGATGCAGTATTATGACAACAAACGGAGCAAAGCGTGTTTGTAAAGAAGGTCCGGTTTTCATAAAAGAGGAGCTAGTATGGTAAACACAAGTGTCAACTTATGTGATATAATTTTGCCCAATCCGATTATTGCCGCTAGCGGTGTATTTGGATATGGATATGAATTTAAAGAATATTATGATTTAAATATCTTAGGCGGTATTTCCATAAAAGGTACAACAAAAGATAGCCGTTTTGGCAACCCAACCCCAAGGATAGCAGAATGTTATGGCGGACTTATAAATTCAGTTGGTTTGCAAAATCCCGGAATAGAAAAAGTGGTTGCAAATGAGCTGCCACAATTAAAACAATGTTTTAATAACCTTATTATAGCTAACATAGGCGG
>DATFIH010000090.1:0-8315 GCA_035270205.1 Clostridia bacterium
ATTATAATATTTATCATGAAACTGATTTTTCACTTTATGAGTCAAGTGTAGTTGAGGATATTAATGATACATATATGGAATTAAATATAGCATTAATGACAGAAAATACGCAAAATTCAGAATTCGATACTATTTTGCGCAATATTGATAATCTTATATCAGGTGATAGCAATCACACTTATTTAATAGAATCCAAGCCTCTTTATATTTCGGCTATGATAACGTATGAAATTTCCGATACTGACATTGCAGACTACAAAAAAGGTGCTAGCGTGCAACTTGTTTTCAACGCGCTAACTTTAGATAACCAAAAAGAATACGTTGACAAGACTGAATTTTCCAAAGGGTTTGCAGAAGCATTTAATCTATCCGCTTATCATAATGAAGAAATCTTGACCAATCTAACAAGCGGAATAGAGATAGAAATGAATATGCCTTTCGGGTATTATGAAAGAAGTATCGTAATAATAAACAAATCGACAGAAGAAATAGTGTCAACAACTGTTTATAATAACAAGATTGCATTTACGCTAAAAGAAAGTGGTGATTACGTTATGGTAATAAGCGGAGAAAAAAGCATAGATAAAGAGCCAAGTAAAACAATAAAAGTGTTTGGTAAGCTTATGCCAAGAGCTACATTTTTTGGAATTATTTTTGGAACAGCGGGAGGCGCGGTATTAGTTATTGTTGCGCTTTATATCGTTAAAAAAAGAAGGGGATAAATAAATTATGAGGGAGAAAGATAATGCTCGCAAGAACAAAAGGTTATGCGCTTGACGGAATCGGGGGATATCTGGTAAGCGTAGAAGTGTTTAGCCACAATGGTTTGCCTTCGCTTGAAATAGTAGGACTTGCATCAAGTGCTGTAAAAGAATCTAAAGAACGGATGCGTTCAGCTATAAAGAATAGCGGTTTTGACTTTGGTGTATTTAAAACAGTGATAAACCTTGCGCCTGCAGACGTGAAGAAAGAAGGAAGCAGTCTTGATTTGCCAATAGCTATCGGCTACTTAGCAAGTATAGGACAAATACCAATAAAAAACGTCGATGACTATGTGATGATTGGTGAATTGTCTTTAGATGGAAGTTTGCGTAAAGTAAACGGAGTTATGCCGTTGCTAATCAGTGCTCTACAAAAAGGTTTTACAAAATTTGTTATACCTTTTGAGAATGCAAAAGAAGCAAGCTTCATTAAAGGCGCTAAAGTCTACGCATTAAAAAACCTTACGGAAGTTACCAATCTAGTAATTGGAATGGAATATGAAAGCATAGACACTAACGAATATGTCAAAGAAAGTTGCGTTTTACCTATTATAGATTTTAAAGATATAAAAGGTCAGCTAATAGCAAAGCGGGGCATAGAAATAGCCGTGAGCGGTTCTCACAACATCTTAATGAGTGGAACGCCGGGGACAGGCAAAACAATGCTTGCAAAAGCTGTTACGGGTATAATGCCGACAATGACGTTTGAAGAAGCTATAGAAGTTACCAAAATACACTCTGTATGCGGTCTTATTAATTCGGAAGAAGGAATAGTAAGGCAAAGGCCCTTCCGCACTCCGCATCATACGGCAAGTCTTTACAGTATAACGGGTGGAGGCTCTAAGGCAGTACCGGGCGAGGTGAGCCTAGCTCATAATGGTATATTATTTTTAGATGAAATGCCGGAATACCAACGGCACACCTTAGAATCGTTGAGACAACCTTTGGAAGATGGTATAATACATATCGCAAGAGTTGCAAAAAATGTGGAGTATCCTGCACGCTTTATGTTGATAGCAAGTATGAATCCATGCCCGTGCGGTTATTATGGTAGTAGCATAAGACAATGCACTTGTACGCCAAGAGAGATATTAAATTACGTAAACAAAATAAGTGGACCGCTACTTGATAGAATAGATATATATGTAACTGTTGATAATATTGAGTATTCGGAATTTAGAAGTAATACGTCCAGTGAAGATACCCAAGCTGTGCGCGAGCGTGTCGAGAAAGCAAGAAGGATACAATTAAAACGTTTTGAAGGTGAGGGTATATATACAAATGCTCAGATGTCCAATCTTCAAATAAAGCGCTATTGTCAAATTAGCGCAGAGAGTGAAAAATTGCTAGAGAGAGTTTTTGTTACAAAAAATCTTAGCCCAAGAGCTACCACACGAATATTAAAAGTTGCAAGAACGATAGCCGACCTTGCGTTAAGCCAAAATATACAGACTGACCACATAGCCGAAGCTATACAATATAGGGCAGTCGATAAAAGGGGGATGTTGGAAGGATGAGTATGACAAATGAAAGTAAAGCAGTATACATTTTGTTGCATACTCAAGGAATTGGTAAGTGTAAATGCAAAAAGATACTTGACAGTATAAAAAATATAAGTACTATTTTAGAAAACGTAACATCACTACGATTACAGCTTATGCAAGTTTTAAGCGAGAAAGAGTACCTATCTTTATGTGAAAGCATAACAAGTATTGATTTTGCGCCGATAGAAGCCCAATTGGAAAGATACGACGTAAAAGTATTGACAGTGCTAGACGATTATTATCCTAAGTCGATGTATAAGGTGGAAGAAATGCCATTATTATTATATTGCAGAGGAGATTTAAGTTTATTACATGAAGAATGTTTTGCCGTTGTAGGAACAAGATATCCGACAAGGTATGGAATTAGGGTAACAGAGGAGTTCGTAGAAAAACTTAGTGAAAGATTTTGTATAGTAAGCGGACTTGCAAGAGGCGTTGATGCGATTGCGCATAGAAAGGCTTTGGAGTCAAGGGGAAAAACAATAGGCGTACTTGGATGCGGAGTTGATATGGTATATCCATCAGAAAATACAGACCTTTATCGTGAAATAATTAAGTTTGGCTTAATAATTAGCGAGTATGATATGGGTACTGTGGCAAATAGCTATAACTTCCCTGCAAGAAATCGCATTGTTAGCGGATTGTCAAGAGGAGTTTTAGTTACGGAAGCGGGCGTGAAAAGCGGGACAATGATTACCATAAATTGCGCTGAGGAACAAGGGGTGGCGGTATTTTGCGTGCCCGGTGGCATATATAACAATGCAAGCGGTGGCTGTAATAGGAGCATAAGAGCTTGCCAAAGCCGAATAGCGTTAGACGTTAATGATATTTACGAAGAACTTGGACTGCAAAAAGTGGATACACAAAAGCCTTCCAATATACAACTCGACGTAAACGAGGATAGGATAATAAATGAACTTACAAAAAACGGAGAAATGCATTTTGAGGAACTTATGCAGATCGTCGATTTAACTGTACCTCAACTAAATTCAATGTTGACAAAATTGGATGCTGTTGGGTTAATAAATAAGACAAAATTTAACAACTGGAGCGTGTAAATGAAAAAATTAGTTATTGTGGAATCGCCATCAAAGGCAAAAACCATACAGAAATACTTAGGTAAAGACTTTAAGGTACTTGCAAGCAGCGGACATATTTGCGATTTGCCCGAAAGAAGTTTAGGTATCGACATAGAAAATAATTTTGAACCTGAATACGAAGTTTCTAAAGATAAAAAGAAAAAATCTATAATTAAGGACCTTAAAGACGCAGTAAAAGAAAGTGATGACGTTTATCTAGCGGCCGACCCTGATAGAGAGGGCGAAGCTATTAGTTGGCATCTTAGCAAGGTATTAGAATTGGGAGAGAATGCAAAGAGGATTGTTTTTAACGAAATAAGCTCCAAGGCTATTCTTAACGCTTTAGAAAGTCCAAGAGCCATAAATTTGACACTTGTTGACGCGCAACAGGCAAGAAGAGTTATTGATAGGTTGGTTGGATACAAAATAAGTCCTATACTTAATAAAAAAATTAAACAAGGTTTATCAGGCGGTAGGGTACAAAGCGCTGCTCTTAAAATGTTAGTAGATAGAGAAAGAGAGATTAGAGCATTTAAGCCCGAAGAATATTGGAATATTTTTGCTTATCTATCTGCAAGTAATTCAAAAATTAGAGCATTGCTTGCCGACTATAACGGTAAAAAGCTGAAAGTTGAAAGTGAAGCTAAAACAAATGAGATAGTAGAAAAATTAAATAGAGCCGACAAATGGATAGTTGATAAAGTAGTAAAGGGCAAAAGCAAATCTCGTCCAAGCGCGCCGTTTACAACAAGTACGTTGCAACAAGACGGTTCTACAAGACTTATGATTACCGCGCCCGAAGTTATGAAGATAGCGCAGCAGCTTTATGAAGGTATAAATATACAAGGAGAAGGGCATACCGCACTTGTTACCTATATTCGTACTGATAGTGTAAGAGTTAGTCCAGACGCTCAGAAAGAAGCGTTGAATTATATTAGCGACATATATGGCGCAGAGTATATACCAAGCAAACCTAATTTTTATACGACCAAAGCAACTAACGTACAGGACGCGCACGAAGCGATAAGACCTATTTCTTTAGTTCTTACTCCCGAGAGTATAAAAGAAAAGGTAAGTAGAAATCAATATAGACTATACAAACTTATTTACGAAAGATTTTTGGCAAGCCAAATGCGTGATGCTGAATATGCAACTTTAAAAGTGCATATTAATAGCGAAATAGCCGATGAAAAGTATGGCTTTAAGGTTAATGGCAAGGCAGTTTTATTTAAAGGTTACACCGCTGTTTATGACAACGACAAGAATGAAGATGAAGAGATAGAAGAAGATAAACTTCCCAACTTAAACGAGGGAGAAATTTTGACTCTTAAAGAAATTAAGAACGAGCAAAAATTCACAAAAGCTCCTTCACGCTTTACCGACGCTACACTTGTAAAGGCAATGGAAGAAAGCGGAGTTGGTAGACCAAGCACTTATGCAAGCGTAATAAGCACGCTAGAAAAAAGAGAGTATACACAAAAAGAAGCCAAGGCAATTAAGCCCACCGCTTTAGGTGAAACGGTTACAGAATTTATGGAGAGTAATTTCCGTGATATCGTGGACGTTGGTTTTACTGCCGATATGGAGTCCAAGCTTGACGAAGTAGAAAATGGTGTAGATTGGCATAAGGTTATACAAGATTTTTATCCCGATTTCCTTGCCAATATCAAAAAAGCGTATTTGGGCGAAAAAATGTTCAAGGTTGCGCCGGAAGTTACGGACGTTGTTTGCGATAAATGCGGAGCAAATATGGTAGTTAGAAGTGGAAAGTTTGGTAAATTTTTGGCTTGTCCCAACTATCCAAATTGTAAAAACATAAAAAGCATTGTGGAAAAATCAGGAACTTGTCCAAGATGTAAAGGTGATATAGTTAAAAAGAGAACTAAAGGCGGTAAAATATTCTTTGGTTGCGGCAATTATCCAACATGCGATTTTATGAGTTGGGAACAGCCTGCACCATATTTTTGTCCGGATTGCTCTAGTGTAATGAGAGTGGTGGAAAAGGGCAATACTAAAAAATATGTTTGCATAAATAAAAATTGTAATCATACCGACCTTGTGAAGGCGGAAGAATCTGCTCAATGAAAAAAGTAAAGATAATTGGCGGCGGACTAGCAGGCTGTGAGTCTAGTTATCAACTTCTTAAAAGGGGGTTCGCCGTTGATTTATACGAAATGCGACCCAAGCTAATGACGCCTATTCATAAAACTGGCAATTTAGCCGAATTAGTGTGCAGTAACAGTTTAAAATCTGCCGATGAAAACACTAGTCAAGGGTTGTTAAAATATGAATTAAAGCTACTAGATAGTATGATTATAAGAGTGGCTCAATCGTGCCAGGTGCCAGCAGGCGGAGCTCTTGCAGTAGATAGGGAAGCATTCTCTTTAGGTGTAGAAAAAGAACTTGCAAAATTTGATAATTTTAACATTATAAGAGAAGAATGTACCGAAATTGACGACTTTACTATTATAGCGTCAGGACCACTTACCAGCGATAAATTAAGCCAAGAAATTGAAAAACTTGTAGGGGACACAAAATTATATTTTTACGATGCAGTAGCGCCTATCATAAACGGTGACACTGTAGATATGGAAAAAGCGTTTTTTGCAGGAAGATATGGTAAAGGCGGAGATGACTATCTTAACGTTCCGCTAAACCAAATTGAATATGATGATTTTGTGCAAGAACTAGTGCAAGCCGATAGAGTAATAATTAAAGATTTTGAAAAAAAAGATATTTTCAATGCGTGTATTCCCATAGAAGAAATGGCCAGAAAGGGCAAAGACAGCTTGCGTTTTGGACCGCTAAGACCGGTAGGAATTTATGATCCAATAACTAACAAACGTCCTTATGCTGTAGTGCAATTACGGAAAGAAGATAATTATAACAAACTTTATAATTTGGTTGGTTTTCAGACAAATCTAAAGTTTGCCGAGCAAGTTAGAGTCTTTAAAATGTTACCTGCTTTGGCAAATATTGAGTTTGTAAGGTATGGTGTTATGCACCGCAATACTTATATAAACGCACCAAAAATACTTGACAATACCTTTGCAATGAAGGAAAATAATAGTATATTCTTTGCTGGGCAAATAAGCGGAGTAGAAGGTTATTTGGAAAGCGTAATGAGTGGTCTTTTCGCTGGTATAAATATGGCGAGGCTTTGTGAAGGCAAAGAGCTTGTTGTAGCCCCCGAAAATTCATCTTGCGGCAGCTTAGTCCGTTATATAGCAAGCGAAAATAAAGATTTTCAACCAATGCATGTGAGTTTTTCGTTAATGAAAGAGCTTGACGAAAAATATCGCGATAAAGCAAAGAGAAAAGAAGCATACAGCCTTAGAGCAAAAAAAGAAATGGCAACATTTGTTGAGAGCATTTAAAAGGAGTTTAAAATGGAAATAAGAGGTACTACAATCTGCGCAGTAAAGCGCAATGGCATTACCGCTATAGCCGGTGACGGGCAAGTAACAATGGGTCAAAGCATTGTAATGAAAGGAAATGCAAAAAAAGTAAAGAGAATTTATGACGATAAGGTAATTGTGGGCTTTGCAGGAAGCGTTAGCGATGCTTTTGCTTTGTCGGAAAAGTTTGAAGGGATGCTGCAAAAATATTCAGGAAATTTAATGAGAAGCGCAGTTGAACTTGCCGAAACTTGGCGCTCCGGAAATATGATGAGAAATTTGGAAGCAATGCTAATTATTGCTGATAAAGAAAATTTATTTATAATAAGCGGAGACGGCAACGTTATAGATCCCGAAAGCGGAGTATGCGCAATAGGGAGTGGTGGTAACTTTGCTTTAAGTGCGGCAAAAGCTTTGATTGAAAATACTGATATGTCAGCTGAAGAAATAGCTATTAAAGCTATGAAAATAGCTGGGGATATTTGTATATTCACCAATCACAACGTAGTTGTGGAAACAGTTTAGGAGGTAGATGATGGATCTTACACCCAAGCAAATAGTTGCAGAATTGGATAGATATATTATAGGACAAGGCGAGGCGAAAAAAGCTGTTGCTGTAGCGCTTCGTAATCGTTATAGAAGAAGAATGCTTTCTCCAGAAATGCGAGCGGAAATCACTCCGAAAAATATTATTATGAAAGGACCGACGGGAGTTGGAAAAACGGAAATAGCAAGACGTCTGGCTAAACTTGTCAATGCGCCCTTTGTTAAGGTGGAAGCGACTAAGTTTACCGAGGTTGGATACGTTGGCAGAGATGTCGAGAGCATGGTTAGAGATTTAGTTGAATCGGCTATACGAATGGTCAAGGACCAAAAAATGGCGGTAGTAGAACCAAAAGCTAAGGAAAACGCTGAAAATAAGCTATTCAATGCAATGCTTCCCGCTATGCGTAAAAAATATCCTGAGATGAGCGAAGATGAGCTTAAAGAAAAGGTTTGGAACGATTTAAAAAATGGAAATCTAAATAAAATACCGCTGGAACTTGAAATAGAACAAGCGCCACAAAGTTTACAGCTTGGACCTATTGGAATGGGTGGTAACGACAACAATTTTGGCGAAGTTTTAAGCCGTATATTGCCTAAACAAAGAAAAAAGAAAAAAATAAACGTTGGTGATGCGTTAAAATTATTTACACAAGAAGAAGCCAACAGGATGATAGATCAAGATAGTATTAATTCTGAAGGTTTGCAATTAGCAGAGCAAGAAGGAATTATTTTCTTAGATGAAATTGATAAAATTGCATCTAAAAATGGTGAAGGCAGAGGTCCTGACGTAAGTCGAGAGGGCGTGCAAAGAGATATTCTTCCCATTGTTGAAGGCAGTACAATAAATACAAAATATGGCAATGTAAAAACCGACTTTATGCTATTTATTGCAGCGGGGGCGTTCCATACAAGCAAAGTTAGTGACCTTATACCGGAGTTGCAAGGACGTTTTCCTGTTCAAGTTGAACTAAAGAGCTTGACAGAAGA
>DATFIH010000091.1:0-2213 GCA_035270205.1 Clostridia bacterium
TATTTAAAGGATTTTGTTATAATTATACGTTTTCTTCACTTGACGTGATTCTATTTTTTTCACGCATTATTTTTAGTTCTTCCAAGATTTCTTTATGACGTTTGTCTGTTAAGTCATAAAAATGCATTGGTATAGCTTGCAATACACAACCTATTGCAGGAACAATAGTGATTAGAATAAGCATCATTCTTGCAACGTCAGGGAAGGTGTTTGCAAAATCAAGATTATATTGAACACCTTGTGTAATAGCTGCCATCTTCTCCGCTTCTAATACACCTATTACGTCGGTATAATGAACTATACCAAGTAGCCCGTTAGATACCAGCAAAGTAATAGCTGCTGTCAATTTGGACGTAAAGTTTAGACCGCTAAAGAACACTCCGTCCAGTCTTTTGCCTATCTTTATTTCCATATAGTCGACAGAGTCTGCTACCATAGTTGTGGTATAGACTGAAGAAAAGCCCGATAAAAAACCTGAAACCAACAATAAGCC
The DNA here is from genome assembly GCA_035270205.1 of Clostridia bacterium. Lineage (GTDB taxonomy): Bacteria > Bacillota > Clostridia > Christensenellales > DTU072 > CAG-1782. Next base: position 494 of record DATFIH010000091.1, read on the forward strand.
CAGCAATAATAATTGATTTTGGTACCCTAATAAGAAAATAAGAATATAAGGTACTGCGCTTAAGTAGGATGTGAGAATAATGATATTGCGTTTGGAAAACCGTTTTGCAACGTAGGGACTTATTGCCATAGAAAGTAAAGAACCGCCCATAAATGCGCCGCCAAGTTTAATTACCCACATACCCTCGGAACCGTTACCAAGTACCCATTTGCAAAAATATAAACCTGCGCTAAGTACAAGCATTTTTGTTGCGCCAAGCACCATAGATGCAACTGTCAGCAAAAACGGTTTATTCTTAACCATAAATTTTAGATTTTCCTTGACACCGGTATCGTTTTCCTTTGTGTTGGTATTAATTCTTTCACGTATGTTAGGAAAGGGAAATTTAAATAAAATTCCACCTACTATTGCTATCAAGCAAATAGCAAGGAAGTAACCTTGCGCTTCGGAAAAGTAGCCCGTGTAATTGGCTTTTCCGGTATTTGCGAACCATCCTAAATCAAGTTTGCCAAAAGCATCTTTTAACGGTGCAAAAGCAGCAATAACTATTGCGCCTAAACTTGAAACTATCCTAGCTAAGGAAATTAGCTTCGAGCGTTTACTTTCATCGGGAGTCATTAATGACGTCATACCCCAAAGCGGTATATCACCCAAGGTATATAAGCTTTCCCAAAGTAAAAACGATACGCAAACGTATATTATTTTAAACCACATTGGCGCGCCTGTTATCGGCAAAAACATAAGTATAGTTGTTATTGCTATCGGGATAGGTATGTATTTTAAATAAGGTCTGCATTTGCCCCATTTGGTGTGAGTTTTATCAACGATGGTGCCCATTAGCACGTCATTAACAGCATCCCATACTCTGGATATTCCCATAATTATTGCTACTGCCAACGTACTAATTACTAAAACGTCGGTATAAAATACGTTAAGCGCTGCGCCTTCTATTGCGTAAATAATGTTTTGACCCAACATTCCTACAAGGAAAAAGTTTCGCTCTTTATTCGAGTAGTCGCCTATATCTCTATCTGCTTTAGGAAAAGACCAATTGACAATCTTTTTTAAAAACGCTTTCAAATTGCACCACCTTTTGTATCGTAATAGTAATTTATTATACAACAATCAATAGATAATTACAATATACCAATTTTCAAAGATGTTTAAGTTAGGTAAAAACTAAAATTATGTAGGCAACACTATGTTCAAAATAGCCCACACAAGGCAATTTATGTTTAATGTAGCAGCCATAATGAAAGCTACGGCAAGTAAAAGGTTTTTAAGTTTATTTGACATTTGTAACAGCTTTATAAATCAATATTTTACAGTTTTCCACGCTTTTTTTGGAATTAATCAAAACTGACATAGGTGTTTCTTTATGCTTTTTATATGTGGAAAAATCACGAAACTTGAGCATTTGGGAATCAAAGCTATCAGGGTTTAAGGCTATACAAAGACGCAACGTTTTATGAGTAAAATATAGGTTTGCTATCGTTTTATCTTTTACAAAAAATTTTACTTTTTGTCGATAAACGGTTTTCTTTATGCTATGCTTTTCACAATAATCAACTATTAATTGATAGTATTCTTTGGTTTTAATATCCGAATTTTCCAATCGTTGCCAAAAAGTCGGTAATTTTGCTTTCGGGCTTTTATAATTTACGGGCTCTTCTTTCCTTACCCTTATTTCACAACCATAGCCTGTTTGATGCTGTTTTTG
>DATFIH010000092.1:0-3016 GCA_035270205.1 Clostridia bacterium
ATCATAACTACCGAATCGCTGCGCTTTGGTAACATTGCGCCTGTAGGCACGTATGCGCAAGTACCATCTTGTAACTCTAAAGATGTGACTTGTCCCATTTTGACTTCGCCAATAAGTTTAAAATTAACAGGTACGCTTTGACTGGCACCGTTAGTTTGCCAACTTTTTACAGCATATCCATCCATCATTGAACGGTTAAACTGGGGTAAGTTTTGTGGACAAAATAAATCTTCTGCCAATACTTTATCTGTCGCTTGGTCTAAATCTAACAAAATTGTTGGAAAATTCTCAAATTTTTCACTGATAAGCTTTTTAGCTGCTGCAAGCTCGACTACATTAAGCATTTATTTCCTCCCGCAGTCGCTGACATTGCCTAGCAAAGAGTCAATGCCATGAATAAGCGACGGAAGTACGAATCTTAAATTTTCTTCACACGCTTTAGGTGAGCCTGGAAGATTAATAATAACTGAGTTTTGCCTTATACCACAAATGCCACGCGTAAGCATAGCTCGTTGTGTGTACTGCATACCGTTGGCTCTAACAGCTTCCATAACACCGGGAACTTCCCTTTCAATAACAGCTTTTGTAGCCTCGGGAGTTATATCTTTTGTCGAAAGTCCCGTACCGCCAGTGGTAACAATAAGATTAATGTTTTTTTCAGCAGCAAGCAATAATTCTTTGGTAAGTTTATCAAAATTGTCGGATAAAAGGGTATACGAAACCACTTCAAAATTAAAAAAGTTAAGAATTTCTTCTATAACTTCCTTACTTAAATCCTTGCCTAAGCCGGCATATCTTGTATCGCTTAGGGTTATTATTGCTGCAGTATATTTCATAGTTTAATTATCCTTATGTCGTTGTTAAGTAAATCGATAACCATCATTTCGCCATTTTCAAGCGTAGATAGACCCGCCATAAGCTTGAGCATTTCACTTACCTGTATGCTGGATATAAGTGAAGGAACGTAGGATAAGGTTGCTACAGACGGCAAGGTTTTTCCAGACGCATTTAACTGTGAGAAAAAAGACGTTTCAGGTTTTATAACAGCAACTTGTCCGAATAATCCACATATTGCGCCGTGTATAACGGGTATTTTATACTCGTTGCAGGCCCTTTCCATTAGCCGTCTAGCTTCGATATTATCGGTTGCATCCATTATAACATCAAAGTCTTTTAAAATAAAGGAATTTTCCCAAGTGAGGTGTTGGCTAATCGCTGTAACCTCGGCGGTTGTATAATTGATTACGGCATCTTTTGCGCATTGCGCTTTGTTAAGGTTCAAAGTTTTGTCGGTACAAAATAATTGTCTGTTCATATTGCTTTGACAAAACACATCTCCATCAAAAATAAGTATGGCTTTGGGATTTAGCCTTGCTATATAATTAATTAGGTTGCCGCCCAAACCGCCTGCGCCGATGATGGCAATTTTTTTATCTTTAATGCTCGCTAAAAGTTTATCAACCAAATTAACCTCCGGATGCAGGTGACATAATAAATACGGTATCGCCATCCGACAATTTTGTCCTATATTTTTTTAGTTTGAGAAAATTAACTCCGTTTACCATAATTACGGAATTTTTTAATTCCTTGATGGTGTAAACGTCGTATTCTTGAGCCAGTTTTTCAAGCAAATCGTTGATGCTACTAGCTGTGGTTTGCCACGTGGACATTTTGTAGCTTAAGCGGTACAACCCAAAGAATTCTACCTTAACCATTATTTACTTTCTCCAAGCTTTGCTTCGTTGTTTTCCTTTTTTTGACTGGAACAATCTTTACTTTCTCTTGAATTTCTAACGTACGGTTATAGATTGGATCTTCATCTAGTTTATCTATACCTAAATAACGCAACGTTGATAACTTTACCATTCCGTTGCTATCCCAGCCTCTGCCTCTATAAAACTGCTTTTTAAGTTTTTCTTGCGGTACTTTGGTGCGTTTGTCGCCTTTTATCTGTTCTTCATCGGTAAGGCGTTTAGGCAATTTGTCATCTTTTGCCGAAATTCCCAAACGGGTATTTATTAATCTTTCCAAATTAAAACCGCGAGAGCCGGCCTTCATCAAACTGCCCATTTTGTAGTTCATACCTGTTGCGTAAGATATAGCGACTGGGTGGGGCAACATAGATGTAAGGTTTAGGTGTAATAGGTGGGGATATTTATTTACAATCTTTAATATAGGTCCAAAATAAGGGAAAAGGAAATTGACTAGCCGTGTCATCAAGCTATTTGGCTTGGATATAAGGAAAAATGGGAAGAATGCGTACGTGGTAAATAAACAATTACCGCCTGCGCTCGCGCCTTCCATAAGATTTTGGAACATAATTCCAAGTTGCGCTTTGCCGTGGGTAGTATATGGGTCTACCGAAAGTCCCAAGCCTTCTAAAACTACTTCATAGCCTGCATTTAAATGGCAACCGCCACGATTTGCTACAGAATAGCCAAGTCCTTGACCTACTGCGCCACGAGGTTCATAAGCCGAAAGCTCCATACCTTTTGCTTGCATGCAAAATTCTTCGCCGCCAAAAGTTTTACTTAGTTCTTTGGAGCCGTTTGCAAGTTTGTCGCCAATTTCGGTGCTTCTAAACGCAATAGTTTGCAAGATATCGGTTATGTTGTCGGTTTTACCAAAGGTAAGCCCGGAATCCCAAATGCCTTTTTCGTTTAGCTCCATTGCAAATGCAATCGTGCCGGCAGTTGATATTGTGTCCATACCTAGTTCGTCAAGTTCATAATTCCATTCTATGATTTTTAGCAAGTCGTCATTTAATATATTTGCGCCCATAAGTCCCATAATTTCAACTTCCGGACCTTTTACAATTTTACCGTTCAGGTTGACCATTCTTGCGCATTGAATAGGGCATGTTAAACAGCCTTTAGTTTTTGACAGATGTTTTTCCGCCATCTCTTCGCCTGTTATTGTTCTGTAAGAATCGTATTGCCCTGCGCTAAAGTTTTTGGTGGCGAGCAAATGTTTCTGTTGCATAACCGAAAGCAAAGCTCCGGTACCTAACTTAGGT
>DATFIH010000093.1:0-10128 GCA_035270205.1 Clostridia bacterium
GGATATTATTTTATGATGCAACTAAAATGCACTACAAGCAATTGCCAACACAATTTAAAATGTCACTGTAATGCAGGGGTCATATCAGTTACCGACAAGGCGGCATGTGATAGCAAAATAAAAAGAGCGGGCGGAGCATTGGAACAAACGTTTAAAGAACTAGAAGCAAGTGATGAATTTCTCAATGATGCGCCAAGCGTGGTACAATGTACAGCTGAATGTGTTTACAATGAAAATAACAGATGTAAAGCTACGTCAATTTTGGTAGCAGATACTATGATGAATACCAAGTGCGCCACCAGGATTAAACCCAGAAGCTAATTTAAACTACATTAGCAATAGCAATAACAGCTATCGCCTTGCCTTCTCCAATAATTCCGAGATTTTCCGTAGTTGTTGCCGAAATATTTATATTTTGGCTATCTATTCCTAAAATAGCGGCCATTCTTTCCTGCATTTTGGGTATATAATCGGACAATTTTGGTTGTTGCGCCATAATTGTAATGGTAATATTGTTGATGGTTGCATTGCTTATTTGTAAAATGCTATGCACCTTTTTTAGGAGCAACGTACTGTCAATATTTTTATAAGCATCATCGGTGTCAGGGAATTGCACGCCTATATCTTTGTTGCCTGTTGCTAAAAGCAAAGCGTCAATAACTGCGTGAATTACAACGTCACCGTCGCTATGCGCTTTCAATCCTTTTGCGTAAGGAATGGTTATTCCGCCCAAGACAAGCGGTTTGCCGTCCTCAAATTCGTGAACATCAAACCCACTTCCGATTTTGGAATTCAAATTCAATAAATCTTCAAAATACGTTATTTTCTTATTGGAAATATCCCCTTCAACTGCATAGGGCGGTTCAATAATTTGAGCGTAGATTTCGCTTTCGTCGGTATTTAAATTGTCAGCATTTTGCTCGTACGCTTTTTTGATTAAAGCAGTAGTGTAGCCTTGTGGCGTTTGTACCTTCGCGATATTCTCTCGTTCGAGAGACTTTGTTAAGCGGTTGTTTTTTACATATCTGATACTGTCTGCCGATTTGATGTACGGCACGGCAGAATTATACTTAATTGTAGCTTGCATAACCCTTTCTATAAGATTTCTGCTAGTAAACGGTCTCGCTCCGTCATGGATAAGAACATAAGGCGATTTTACCAACGCTAAACCGCATCTAACGGATTCACTTCTTGTATTGCCGCCTTTTGTTGTGGTGATATTAGACTTGTTTTCAACGTACCTGTCTGTTACCACAATAATGTTATCGATGCCGACAATGCCATCGAAAGCAGAGATTGTTTTGTTAAGTATGCTTATGCCGTTTAGGTCGTGGCTGAGTTTATCAAGACCGGCTCTTTGACTTTTTCCGTAAGCTACAATGATTACGTCAAACATTATTTATCCTCGATGATTTCATATAGCATAGCAGACGAGTTTTTTGACACGTTGCCTTCAGGAACAGCCAAGACTTTGAAAACCACCTTTTTGTCGCCAAAACCAATTGTGCAAACGTCACCGACCTTGACTTCTTTAGAAGGTTTTGCCTCTTTGCCGTTTATTGTGACTCTGTCACGATTGCAAGCTTCATTTGCGACGGTGCGGCGTTTAATTATCCTTGCTACTTTAAGGTATTTGTCAAGACGCATTTTTCTCTCCTAACGTTTTTAATGAATAAATGATAGCAATTTAAGTTTGATTTGTCAATCACGATATCACACACGTCTATTATATAAATATTTAATTAAATTATATACAAATTCAAAAAAACATTTGACTTAGTGGTATATTAGCTGTATAATGCTATAATGTCTCGATATAATCAAAAGTATTGACTTTGGACGGTAATCACTACAAAAGATATGCTTAAAATTTGAGAGAAATGTCTATATTCGCAAGGAATTGGACATAATTTAAATAATTTTTTAACAAGGAGCAATGCGATGTCTGAAAGTATGCGCAAAATTATGTGCGGAAAGACCGAGAGAGTGACCTTTAGTAGAATTAAGCACAATTGTGAAATGCCTAATCTAATCGAAGTCCAGAAAGATTCTTACAAAGAATTCATCGAAAAAGGTATTGAAAAGGTTTTTAACGATTTTTCTCCTATCACCGATTACAGTGCCAAAATGGAATTAGAGTTTTTGGAACCTAATCTTGACGGTGTATGCAAATACACGACAAAAGAATGTAAAGAGCGTGACGCTACTTACACTTCTCCGTTAAAGGTTAAGGTAAGACTGACCGTCAAGGACACGGGCAAGATGATAGAACAAACAGTTTTTATGGGAGACATTCCGAGGATGACCGAAGAAGGTACTTTTATAATTAATGGAGCTGAAAGAGTTGTTGTATCGCAGCTTGTAAGGAGTCCGGGCGTTTACACAAAAAGCAATCTCGACAAAAACGATATTACCAGATATCATACTACTGTTATCCCCAACAGGGGCGCATGGCTTGAGTTTGAACAAGATCCTACCGGTACTTTGAGCGTAAGAGTTGACAAAACTCGTAAAATGAACGCAACAGTACTACTGCGTGCGCTTGGCTTTGGTACAGATCAAGAGTTGTATGACCTTTTCGACAATGACCCAATGATCGCGGCAACTATCGCCAAAGACGGCGATATCGATAATACTACTATTGCAAAGGTAGAGCTTTATCGTAAATTAAAGCCGGGCGAAGTACCTACTCAAAGCGGTGTAGATGCGTTACTTCACAATATCTTCTTTGAAGCAAGAAGATACGATATTAGTCACGTTGGTAGATACAAATTTAATAAAAAACTAAGCGTTGCCAACAGGATAGAAGGTTTAATGCTCGCAAGACCCGCTATTGATGAAATGGGCGAAATTATTGCAGAGGCAGACGGACAAGCTTTATCTCGCGAAACGGCATTGGCTATTCAAGATGCAGGCATTAACGTAGTTTATTTAAAATGTAGCGACGAATATGCAAAAAAGAACGGCGAAGCTGAAATAAAAATTATTGGTAACAATACTGTTGATCTAACATCATACATCGATTGTTCTCCTAAGGAACTAGGAATTACCGAAAAAGTATATTATCCTACCTTAAAGAGCTTGATGGAAGATTTTGGCAACGATATGGAAGCATTAAAGCAAGCCATAGTAGCTCAAAAAGATCAGCTTATTTATAAGCACATTACCACCGATGATATTGTTGCCAGCGTAAACTACAACATCAATATGAAATATGGATTTTGGGAAGTTGATAATATAGACCACCTTGCAAACAGAAGAGTGCGTTCAGTTGGGGAATTATTACAAAACTATTTCCGTATCGGCATGGCTAGACTGGAAAAAAATATTCGTGAAAAAATGGCGACTGTACAAGACCCCAACGAGATTACTCCTCAAAGTCTTATCAACATTCGTCCAATTAGCAGCGCAATCAGAGAATTCTTTGGTAGCAGCCAATTGTCACAGTTTATGGACCAACCAAACCCTATCGCAGAGCTTACTCACAAGAGAAAGCTTTCGGCTTTAGGACCAGGCGGTTTGAACAGAGAAAGAGCAGGAATTGAAGTACGTGACGTTCATTACACCCACTATGGAAGAATGTGCCCTATTGAAACTCCTGAAGGTCAAAACATTGGACTTATTACATCACTTAGCAGTTACGCTAAGATAAACGAGTATGGATTTATTGAAACACCCTACTTCAAAGTAATAAAAGGTACCGGAAAGGTTACCAGCGAAGCACATTATTTTGATGCTGATGAAGAAGATAAATATATTGTTGCTCAGGCAAACGAACCAGTCGATGACAATAACAAACTTGTGAACAAGAGAGTTACTTGCAGATATCGTGACAAAATCAAGGAATACCCGGTAGAAGAAATAGAGTACATGGACGTAGATCCAAAACAACTTGTTTCTGTTGCTACAAGCTTGATTCCTTTCTTGGAAAACGACGACGCAAACCGTGCGCTAATGGGTAGTAACATGCAACGTCAGGCAGTTCCTTTATTAAGACCACAAGCGCCTATAGTAGGCACCGGTATGGAATATAAGGTAGCTCATGACAGCGGAGTATGCGTTATCGCAAAAGAAAGTGGTACAGTAAAATTCGTATCTGCAGATGAGATTATCATAGTTAATGATTCTGATGGAGAAGAAGAAGTTTACGAACTTAGAAAATTCAGAAGAAGCAACCAATGCACATGTATTAACCAAAAACCTATTGTAAGCAAAGGTGAGAAAGTTGCTGAAGGCGATATAATCGCCGACGGTCCCGCTACCGAAAACGGCGAGCTGGCACTGGGAAGAAACATTCTTATCGGTTTTATGACATGGGAAGGTTATAACTATGAGGATGCTATATTAATTAGCGAAGACCTTGTAAAAGAAGACGTGTTTACAACTATCCATATAGAAAAATATGAGTTGGAAGCAAGAGACACCAAATTGGGAAAAGAAATTATCACAAGAGATATTCCCAACGTAAGTGACGATCTTTTGAAGAATTTAGATGAAAACGGTATTATTAGAATAGGCGCAGAAGTAAAGAGCGGCGACTATTTGGTAGGCAAAGTTACACCAAAGGGCGAAACTGAGCTAACTCCTGAAGAAAGACTACTTAGAGCAATATTCGGCGAGAAAGCACGTGATGTTAGAGACGTGAGCTTAAAAGTGCCTCACGGTGAGAACGGAACTATAGTAGACGTTAATATCTTCACAAGGGAAGATAAAGACGAATTAGACCCGGGCGTAAACCAATTGGTAAGAGTTTATATCGCGCAAAAGAGAAAGATTTCTGTTGGCGATAAGATGGCTGGACGTCACGGAAACAAAGGTGTTATTAGCCGCGTGTTACCTAGAGAGGATATGCCTTTTATGGCTGACGGTACACCTTTACAAATAGTACTTAACCCGCTAGGCGTTCCTTCCCGTATGAATATCGGTCAGGTTTTAGAGGTGCATTTAGGTATGGTTGCCAAGATGCTTGACTGGAAAGTAGCTACTCCCGTATTTGACGGAGCAAAAGAAGAAGATATCGTAAAACTTTATGATGAAAACGGTATTTCTACCGATGGAAAGTGGCAACTTTATGATGGACGTACAGGTGAGCCTTTCGAGCATAAGATTACCGTTGGATACATGTATATGCTAAAGCTTATCCACTTGGTAGACGATAAGATTCACGCTCGTTCGGTAGGACCTTATAGCTTAGTTACTCAACAACCGTTAGGTGGTAAGGCACAATTCGGCGGACAGAGATTTGGAGAAATGGAAGTTTGGGCACTTGAGGCATACGGCGCAAGCCATATTCTACAAGAAGTACTAACTGTAAAGTCGGATGACGTTATGGGTAGAAATAAGATATTCCATTCCATTATCAACGCAAATGTAACAAGCGAGCCGGGTATTCCCGAAGCATTCCGTGTGTTGCGTAGAGAAATCCAAGCGCTTGGACTTGATATCAAGCTAAGTGACAACGGTGAAGAGGTTATACTACCTGACAGTTATGAAGACGAAAGGGATTACGAGCCTGTTATTAAGAAAGAAGAAGCGTTGAAGGAAATAAGCTTAGACAGCATGGAAGATATAGGATCGTTTGAGTCGATGTTCTCAGGCGGTATTGATACCGTTTCTGAAGATGATGATATTTCCGAAGACATTATAACAGACGGTGACCAAGACTTATTGAAAGGTTTGTTTAACCTTGAAGATAGTATGGACACGTTTGGCGATAGCGTAGGATTATTAGATGATGACGCGGAGGACGATGACTTAAGCCCTGAGAAATTTTCCAGGGAAATGGGCTTAGACAAACTGGATACTGATGATATCCTTTCCAAGGCCTTCGGCAACGACGACGACCTAATATAGTAACGAGGTGAAGTTAATATGATGTCAGAAATTAACAATTTTGATTCAATACAAATAAGCATAGCATCTCCCGAGAAGATCAGAGAATGGTCTCACGGTGAGATACTAAAGCCGGAAACAATAAATTATAGAACACAAAAACCCGAAAGAGATGGATTGTTCTGCGAGAGAATTTTTGGACCTACCAAGGACTATGAATGCCATTGCGGAAAATACAAAAGAATCAGATACAAAGGCGTTATTTGTGATAAATGTGGCGTTGAAGTCACAAAAAGCAAAGTAAGACGTGAAAGAATGGGGCATATCGATTTGGCTGCTCCAGTTTCTCATATCTGGTATTTCAGGGGTGTGCCTAGCAGAATTAGTACTATACTTAACGTAAGCCCTAAGCACGTTGAGCAAGTAATTTATTTTGCATCATTTATTGTGCTTGATCCTGGCAAAACAAACTTCTATAAGAAGCAAATTATTAAAGAAGAAGAAAGACTTGCGGCTTTAGAAGAATTTGGACCCAAAAGTTTCCGCTCAGGAATGGGCGCAGAGAGTTTGAAAGAACTTCTTAGAGAAATTAATCTTGACGAAGAAAGCGTAGAACTTAAAGAAGCTGTTGCTAATACTCAAGGTTTGAAGAAAGCAAAACTTGCAAAAAGACTGGAGATTGTGGAAGCATTTAGAAAGAGCGGTAACCGTCCCGAATGGATGATACTTGACGTTCTTCCTGTACTTCCTCCTGAACTTCGTCCTATGGTACAACTTGATGGCGGCAGATTTGCAACAAGCGACCTTAATGACTTGTACAGAAGAGTTATAAACAGGAACAACCGTTTAAAAAAGATTATCGAAAGCGGCGCTCCTGACATAATGATAAGAAACGAGAAACGTATGTTGCAAGAGGCTGTTGACAGTCTTATCGATAATGGTCGTCATGGCAAAGCCGTAACGGGCGCTGGCAATCGTACATTGAAATCACTAAGCACTATGCTTAGCGGTAAAACAGGTCGTTTCCGTCAAAACCTGCTTGGTAAACGTGTAGACTACTCCGGACGTTCAGTTATCGTTGTAGGTCCCGAATTAAAACTTTATCAATGCGGTCTTCCCAAAGAAATGGCACTAGAGCTATTTAAACCATTTGTATTTAGGAAGCTTGTAGAAAAAGAAATTTGCAGCAACATAAAGAGCGCAAAACGTACTGTAGAAAGAGTTAAGCCTGTTGTTTGGGATATACTCGAAGATGTAATTAAAGACCACCCAGTGTTACTAAACCGTGCTCCTACACTTCACAGACTTGGTATTCAAGCTTTTGAACCTGTGCTGGTTGAAGGACGCGCAATTAAATTGCATCCTCTTGCTTGTACCGCATTTAACGCCGACTTTGACGGTGACCAAATGGCAGTACACGTACCATTAGGTTTGGAAGCGCAAGCTGAAGCAAGAATTCTTATGCTTGCTAGCAACAACATACTAAAACTTAGTGATGGACAATCCATAGTTACTCCCACGCAGGATATGGTACTAGGCAGTTATTACCTTACACAAGAACTGGATAAGCCTACAGACAATAGTAAACTGCGTGCCTTTAAAGATACCAACGAAGCTAAAATGGCTTATATGGTAAAAGATATAGGATTGCAAGATTGGATTAAGGTTAGAGTTGTTAAGGAAATGGATGGAGTTGAATACCGTGGCGTTATTGTAACAACTGTAGGAAAAATAATATTTAATGATGCTATTCCTCAAGACCTTGGCTTTGTCAAGAGAACAGCTGGCGACACTAAGTCAATTGTTGAGCTCGAGATTCAAGACATTATTAAAAAGAAAACTCTTGGACAGATTGTTGACCGTTGTTTCAAACTAAAAGGCGCTACTGCGACTGCAGAAGTTTTGGATAAAATCAAGGCGCTTGGTTTTAAATATTCGACAATAAGCGGTATAACTACCAGCGTATTTGATATGAAGATTCCCGGCGAAAAGGTAGACATTTTGGACAAAGCCGAAAAAGAGATTATCAAAATCGAAAAGAACTTTAAGCGTGGACTTATCACCGATGATGAGAGATATAAAGAGGTTATTGATATCTGGACAGCAGCGACAAGCGACGTTGAAAGAGATTTGGAAGGTAACTTTAAAAACTTCGACAGGTTCAATCCTATTTGGATGATGGCAGATTCGGGCGCACGTGGTAGCATGCAACAGATTAAACAGCTTTCAGGTATGCGTGGTCTGATGAACGACCCAACCGGTAGAATTATAGAAATACCCGTTAAATCTTCCTTCCGTGAAGGCTTGTCAGTTTTGGAATACTTTATCTCATCTCACGGTGCTCGTAAAGGTGGAGCGGATACCGCTTTAAAAACGGCTAACTCGGGATATTTGACAAGAAGACTAGTTGACGTAAGCCAAGACGTAATCATAAATGAACTTGATTGCGGCGATACCAAAGGAATGGTAGTTTCCGAACTTGACTATGGCAGCGGTGTTGAAAGACTTGATGAAAGAATTAAAGGAAGAACAACAATAGGCGACGTAATTAATCCTATGACAGGTGAAATCATTGTTGCAAACGGCGAAATGATAACAGAAGATACTGCTAAGGAAATGAAAGATGCAGGCATTAACTCAGTAAAGATACGTAATATACTTACTTGTAAGTGCAAGCATGGAATATGCAGTAAATGTTATGGCGCTAATATGAGCAGTAACAACAGTGTAAAACTAGGCGAGGCTGTTGGTATTATTGCAGCACAGTCAATTGGTGAGCCTGGTACTCAGCTTACTATGAGAACGTTCCATACCGGTGGTGTTGCTTCAAGCGCAGATATAACCTTAGGTTTGCCACGTGTACAAGAACTTGTAGAAGCTCGTATACCAAAAGGATATGCTCCCGTTGCCGACTTTAAGGGTAAAGTTACCACAAAGATTGATGAGAACGGCAGAGTAGAATCTATCACTATATCCAATGATGAAGCATCCAAAGAATACAAGGTGCCACTAGGTATTAAAGCTTTGGTTACAGACGGACAAGAGGTTGAAGCAGGAAAGCAGATTTATGCAGGTAACTTGGATCCTCATGAAGTTCTTAAGACGAAAGGCGTAGCCGGCGTTCAAGAATTTATGATTAAGGAAATTCAAAAGGCATACAGAAGCAACGGTGTTCATATCAACGATAAGCATATCGAAGTAATTGTACGTCAAATGTTACGTAAGGTAAGAATCAGCAATCCCAACGATACCGAATTGTTGTATAATGAACTTGTGGACATTTCCAAACTGGAAGAAGCTAACGAGAGAGCTTTGGAAAACGGTGGTATGCCAGCAACTGCAATAAGAGTGCTACTAGGTATCACCAAAGCAGCTCTTGCAACCGAGTCATTCCTGAGCGCAGCGTCTTTCCAAGAGACAGCAAAGGTGCTTACAGAAGCAGCTATCAAGTCAAAAGTTGACTATTTGGTTGGACTAAAGGAAAACGTTATTATCGGAAAACTCATTCCCGCAGGTACAGGCTTAGTGAATTACAAAAATATAAAGCTTGTTGAAAATGATGAAATATTGTCCGGACATAAGGATAACCTTGTAGAAAGTGATTTTCAAGACATCCTAGAGAATATTGGCGACGCAGAATAATAATTTATAAAACGAAACAGGGTTATGGGTTATTGGTTGCCTATAACCCTGTTTTATTGAGAGGAAAAAAATAAGATGAAAAGTTTGTTTACATCAGAAAGTGTGACGGAAGGACATCCAGATAAGGTTTGCGACCAAATAAGCGACTCGATATTGGACGCTATACTTACACAAGATAAGAATGCAAGAGTGGCTTGTGAATGCTGTTGCACAACTAATTTTGTGCTTATCATGGGAGAAATTACTACCACGGCTAAAGTAAACATTGATAAGATAGCTAGAGAAACCATTAAAAGAATAGGCTATGATAAAGATGAATATGGCTTTAACTATAAAAATTGCGAGATTAAGATACTTATTAGTCAGCAATCACCGGATATAGCATTAGGTGTAAACGACAGTATGGAAAGCAAAGACACTAGAGAAGTGTTTGATAAAACAGGCGCAGGTGATCAGGGAATGATGTACGGATACGCAACCAACGAAACCGATGAATACATGCCTCTTGCAATAACTATTAGCCATAAGCTGTGTGAGTCTTTAGCCAAGGTAAGAAAGAATAATACGCTCAGCTATTTAAGACCCGATGGCAAAGCGCAAGTTACAGTTGAGTATGACGACAATAAAGTTAAGAGAATAGACACAGTAGTGGTA
>DATFIH010000094.1:0-4767 GCA_035270205.1 Clostridia bacterium
CTCTTACCTTTTTTAAATATCCTTGAGGTGGTACAATAATCCCCGCCTCACCTTGTATAGGCTCGACCAAAAATGCTACAGTGTTTGTGGTAATTGCATCTTCTAAAGCCGTAGCATCACCGTACTCAACAACCTTAAAACCTTTTGTAAAAGGTCCAAAACCCTTCCTTGCGGTGTCGTCTGTACTCATAGTTATTATGCTTATAGTTCTACCATGAAAATTGTTGCTGCAACAGATTATTTCTTGTTTGCCGTCCTCTACGCCTTTTTTAAATGCGCCCCAGCGTCTTGCCGTTTTTAAAGACGTTTCCACCGCTTCAGCGCCTGTATTCATAGGTAATACCATTTCTTTCCCGGTAAGATTGGCAAGCTTTTCGCAAAATTCGCATAACAAATCATTATGAAACGCTCTGGAAGTTAACGTGACTTTATCTAATTGCGTTTTTGCGGCTTCTACAATTTCTTTATTGCAATGCCCAAAATTGAGGGCAGAATATGCGCTTAGCATATCGAAATATTTTTTTCCTTCGGGGTCGATTACCTGAGCGCCCTCGCCTTTTACTATTACTACCTCTTTGGGATGATAATTGTGCGCGCTGTATTTTTCCGTTTTTTCTATAACCTCTTTACTTGATAACATATCAATCTCCTTTGCATTCGTACCTAATAATTATACAACATTTACAACATTCGAACAACCCTTATTTGCCAATAAAAAAGGGTGCCGACGTTAATTTTTGTGACACCCTAATTCATAATTTGCATCAAACCTTGGTTAGATTTTTGATATAAACTCTTGTAAAGTTTGCGCGGCATTGCCTAAATACAAGTGCGCGCCGTCTTTGCGAGTGTACAACGGATTGTCTACTCCTGCGTAACCAGGTTTTGTGTCATAGTTGAATATAAATATATTCTTACATTTATCTACCGACAGTATTGGCATACCGTAAATTGGCGTACCTACAGCCACTCTTGCGGCAGGATTAGTAACGTCGTTTGCGCCAACTACTATACACACATCAGCATCTTGAAACTCGTCATCTATATCCTTCATTTCGTAAAGACTTTCATAATCAACGTCTGCTTCACAAAGCAGAACGTTCATATGACCAGGCATTCTTCCTGCAACGGGATGAATTGCATACTTGACTTCGGCTCCGTTGCCTTCTAGCTTATCGGCAAGTCTTTTGACAAGATGTTGCGCTTGCGCAATAGCCATACCATACCCAGGTACTATGATTACTTTTTTTGCATTCCGCACCAACTCCATCTCGTCACTAGAAACTTCTTCTTGTTTGGGAGACTTATCCATATCCAACAAAAATTTGTTTAAAGTTGTTTGTGCATCGCCCAAATACAAATATACTCCGTTATCTTTGCTATATAGCGTATTTTCAACACCTGCATAACCTGGTTTTGTATCATAGTTGAAAATAAATACATTCTTGCACTTGTCTACAGACAGTATTGGCATACCGTAAATTGGCGTACCTACTGCTACTCTTGCGGCAGGGTTGGTAACATCGTTTGCGCCTACTACAACGCATGCGTCGGCTGTGGCAAAAGCTTCGTCAATATCTTTCATTTCGTAAAGACTTTCATAATCTACATCAGCTTCGCAAAGTAGCACATTCATATGCCCTGGCATTCTTCCTGCAACCGGGTGAATTGCGTATCGAACTCTGGCGCCCTTGCTTTCAAGCTTATCTGCAAGTTTTTTCACAAGATGTTGCGCTTGCGCTATTGCCATACCATATCCGGGCACAATTATAACGTCTTTTGCATTTGCCAAAATAAGTGAAGGGTTTGCTACCTCAATCTTATCCTTTTGTGTCTCAGCTTTTTCCTCAACTTTTACACTAGAATTATGCTTTGCTGAGGTTCTACCAAGTAAAATATCTATCAAACTACGATTAATTGCCTTGCACATAATTTGTGTAAGTAACAAACCGCTTGCGCCTACTATTCCGCCAATTGCAACCAGTAACAAATTGTTTATTGCAAGTCCCGCTATTGCTCCGGCAACTCCCGATAAGCTGTTTAGTAAAGATATTGTAATTGGCATATCTGCTCCGCCAACTCGCATACTAAACAATGCTCCAAACGCGCCCGACACAATAAAATTCAGTATTATCATTATCCACATATAGCTTACGGGGATAATCTTAACCGCTGTCAGTACGCATAATGCAAGTGTCAAAACAAGCGATAACAACGTCCATATCTGGTGACCTTTTATTACAATGGGCTTTTGTGGCAAAATTCTGTGCAATTTGCCTGCTGCAATCAAACTACCTATTAGGGTGATAATACCTACTGATATTGCAAGAGCCGAAGTCACTAAAGAAAACGGGTCGTTGCCAGATACAAACTTAGCGACATCATTACCACTATAAATAAGTGACATTGTTCCAACTAACGCGCTTGCGGCTCCTCCGATTCCGTTAAGTAACGCCACCATTTGGGGCATTTGTATCATTTTTACCTTTGCGTTAAAAATAAGACCAATTATTGTACCTATTGCTATTGCTGCAAATAACACGCTTATACTAAGCACGTTTCTAAAAACGAATATTTCATTTTTTATTAACACCAACACTACTCCGAGCAACATAGCCACTGCGGATATTCCATTGCCTATCCTCGACAGTTTTACCTTGCTCATAAGATAAATACCGACAAGCACCATAACGATAAGGGCAAAGCAAACTAAATAATATACTATCTCGTTCATTATTTTTGTCCTCCCTTTTTCTTTTTAACTATCATTTTCAGCATCCTGTCGGTTACTGCAAATCCACCTACAACATTTATCATAGCAAGTATTATTGCTATTCCGCCCATAATACTTCCACCTATTTGAGAACCCGCCTGATTAAGCCTGATTGCCATTTCAGTTGCGACAATGGCTCCTAGCACAGTAACTCCACTAAGAGCATTCATTCCCGACATCAAGGGCGTATGCAGCAAGCTTGGCACGTTGTTTATAAGGAAATAACCAACTACTGTAGCAACCGCAAAAACACCTAGTAATATTCCTTGCATAAGTGTCATATATTACCTCCGTTTTAAATATTGCCGCCACCTAGGTGACGGCAATAAAATGTTAGCTGTAATGGGATATTTATACTACTTTATTCCCATTGCTTCTTTGGCGCCTGCATGTACCAATTCTTTATTGGCGCATACCAGAATGCCGTTAATAATCTCATCTGTGGTGTCTATATTAATTTTATCATCTTGTACCAAGAATTTTAATAGGTTGTAGATATTATTTGCAAACATCCAAGTCGAACTTGTAGGAAGCATACCCGGAATATTCTTTATGCCTTGAATAACAACGTCGTGCTTTGTCTCAATCTTTCCGGGCGGAGTAATAGAGCAGTTGCCACCTTGATCTATGGAAATATCTATTATGGTTGAGCCAGGTTTCATTGTTTTTACCATATCTTCTGTGAGCAATAACGGCGCTTGCTTTCCAAGAAGCAATGCAGAGCAGAAAATAATATCAGCTTTCTTTACCATATCGGCAAGATTGGCTCTTTCTTTTTCCAACCATTCATCGGACAACTTGTTGGCGTGCTTGCCGTCTGCGCTAACTGCGATTTCCTTGGGAACTCCCGTATCGACAATCTTTGCGCCTAATGACATCGCTTGTTCGTTGGCATCGGGTCGAATATCAGCAGAATATACGATTGCGCCCAAAGCTTTAGCTGTAGCCACCGCACGCAAGCCTGCAACTCCTGTACCTATAACAAACGCTGTACTTGGTCTAATCATACCTACCGCGCTACCTATCATTGGAATAAACTTGGGCAAAGTGTCGGCTGCCATAAGCATACCTTTGTATCCAGCGCAAGTACTCATAGAAGATAACGCATCCATATTTTGCGCTCTCGATATGCGCGGAATACCATCTAGCGTAAGACCTATGATACCGTTAGCAGCCATTTTCTTCACCATTTCGTGGTTGACAGGGCTTGCCGGATGAATAAACGTGATAATGCATTGCCCTTCATGCATCAAGTCTACCTCGTGTTTGCCCAGTTTTTCGTTAAATAATGGCTCTTTTACCTTTAAAATTACATCAGCTTTATCAAAAATATCGATAACGTTATCTATCAGTTTAGCTCCTGACGATTCATAGAGCGCATCGGCATAAAAAGATCCGACTCCTGCTCCTTTTTCAAAAAGAACGGTATGACCGTCTTTTATCATGCTTGCCACCGTTTCGGGGATTGCCGATACACGTCTTTCATCGTGCATAATTTCCTTAGGAATTCCTATAATCATTAAATGCCTCCTTGCTTGTATGCAAAAAATTACTTTTTTAATGGACCAAGTTGTGTTGTATATTCCTGCTTAACGCTAGACAAGATAATCATAGTGCGTGTTTTCGCAACTCCCGAAATGCTTTTTATATCGTTAAGTACACGCTCAAGCGTACCTGTATTTGCTGTAACAATTTTTATTAAATAATCATAATCTCCCGCCAAATAATGACATTCCGTGATTTGCGAATGGGATTTTACTAAATTTTCAAACCCCGCGTTAAAACGAGGATTATCCATATTTACAAACATCATTGCGGAAACGTCTTTTCCAAGCGTAGCATTGTCTAAAATAAGCGTATATCTTTTAATAACGCCGTTTTTTTCCAACTTCTTTATCCTTTCTATAACCGCAGATATAGATAAACTTACCTTTTCTGCTATTTCAGAAGAATTCATACGCGCATTGTTAGTTAAATAGTTAAGTATTTTTATA
>DATFIH010000095.1:0-7484 GCA_035270205.1 Clostridia bacterium
AATTACAAGCGATTAATTGACAATAGGCTAAAAATAATAGATAATAGCAATATGGCTAAAATAATAAACATATTGGAAGAAAGTATACTAAAAGGCTTGGTCAGCGTAGGCGAAGATGTGGTTTCCTTTAATGGTAGACCATTTGAAGACGTACTTGATTATATTTACGCGGACAGTTTGGTGCAATTAAATATTGAAGTTAAAAATGTCGATGGCGAAATAAGAGAAGTTGAAGCATACAAATACAGCGATTTTTATACTTTAGGACTAGAATTCGATGATAGTATCGATATAAATGCAAAAGAGTGTCACAATAACTGTATTTTTTGCTTTGTTAGGCAGCTGCCGAAAAATTTGCGGAAGACTCTTTACGTAAGGGATGATGACTATAGGTTATCGTTTATTAGTGGTAGCTATATAACTTGTACCAATTTAGAGGAAAAAGATATAGAAAGAATAATTTATTATAAACTTTCGCCTTTATACGTTTCGGTGCATGCCACAGATCCGGAAGTCAGAAAATTTATGCTTGGCGCAAAAAATGTTGACAATCAGCTCGATATAATAAAAAGATTGACTGAACAAGGAATTATGATTCATGCCCAAATAGTTTTAGTTGCTGGTGTAAACGATAGTGACATTTTAAAAAAATCATTGGTTGATTTGTATGATGCAAACGTTGCAACAGTTGCCATAGTACCAGTTGGGCTAACGTCTTTTAGAAAAGGTTTGTACGATATTTCTCCGCTAAAAGAAAAAGAAGCGGCAGAAGTTATTAACATTGTAGAAGAATTTTATGAAAGTCATGAGTTTTTTCCATATTGTTCAGACGAAATGTACCAAATAGCAAAAAAAGAAGTACCAGATTATGATTATTATGGCGGTTTTGAACAAATAGAAAACGGCGTAGGCTTAATAGCAAAATTTAAATATGAATTTGATGAAGCAATTGGTTATGCTCCCAAACACTGCAAAAGAAAAGTTGGTGTGTTTACAGGAATAAGCGGATTGTCAACTATGCAATGGGTTGCTGATATTATAGAAAAAAAATATCCTAAGGCTAAGTTTAACATATACCCGGTAAAAAATAGCTTTTTTGGAGAAAATGTTACTGTTACAGGACTAGTTACAGCCACCGATATAATTAAGACTTACGGAGATACACATTTTGATGAAGATTATCTGATTATCCCATCAGTTATGTTAAAAGAGTTTGAAACGGTGTTTTTGGATAATAAATCAGTAGATGACCTTAGCAAAGCGTTAAAGAAAAAGATAATTGTTAGTCAAGCGACAGGCGAGGGTCTTTGTAGCGCAATAATAGATGGAGAAAGTATATGATAAAACCTTTAGTGGCAATAGTAGGCAGACCTAATGTTGGAAAATCTACATTTTTTAACAAAATGGCTGGAAAAAGAATAAGTATTGTAGAAGATACGCCCGGTGTAACGCGTGACCGTATATACGCAGATGCCGAATGGTGCGGTTATAATTTTACCATGGTAGATACAGGCGGTATTGAGATACACTCTGAGGACCAAATGTGGATGCACATCAAAAGACAAGCAGAACTTGCGGTAGATTTAGCCGACGTTATATTGTTTTTTGTTGATGGCAAAACAGGCATTATGCCCGATGACTATGATGTAGCTAATTATTTGCGTAAGTCAAAAAAACCGATTGTGCTTGCCGTAAACAAGATAGACAATCAAAAAAATGATAATTTTTATGATTTTTATTCATTAAGTTTAGGCGAGCCGATACCGATAAGCTCCGAAAATAGTCTTAATTTAGGAGATTTATTGGATGAAATAGTAAAACATTTTCCTGCAAAATCTGAAACCGTAGTAGAGGATGAGTCTATAAAGATTGCAGTAGTTGGCAAGCCTAATGCAGGTAAATCTTCACTTGTAAATAGAATTCTTGGTTTTGAAAGAGTAATTGTCAGTGATATTGCAGGTACTACCCGTGATGCGATAGATACACCTTTTGAGGTCGATGGACAAAGTTATCGCATAGTAGATACAGCAGGAATAAGACGTAAAAACAAGGTCACTGAAGACGTGGAATATTATAGCGTTATAAGAGCTATTGATTCTATCAGGCGAGCAGACGTTGTCGCTATTCTTATCGACGCAAGCGAAGAAATGACCGAACAAGATATAAAGATTTGCGGTTTAGTTCATGAAAGCGGTAAACCTTCCGTAATAATTATGAATAAATGGGACGTCGTGGAAAAGGATAGTTTTACAGTCAACAAATTTAATGATATATTACAAGAAGAGTTAAAATTTATGGATTATTTTAAACCTCTTTATATCAGCGCCTTGACAGGTCAGCGTACCCATCTTGTGCTCAAAACTTTAAAAGAGGTTTATGACAACGCATCTCAAAGAATATCAACGGGATTACTTAATGACGTTATGCAAGATGCTATGTCTATAAATGATCCGCCCACACACAAAGGCAAAAAACTTAAAGTATATTACTGTACTCAAGCCACAACCAATCCACCCACTATAATTATTTTTGTAAATGATGAAACTATAATGCATTTTTCATACAAAAGGTATTTGGAAAATTCTTTGCGAAAAGCATTTGATTTTAGCGGTACACCCATAAGAATAAGAATAAGAAACAAAGATTCCGACGAAATATAAGTTTTGAGGTGATTTATGAATAAACAGCAGCTAGAAGATATTTTAACTTCCGAAAGAGCGCGTTTAGAAAAATTTAAACAGATAAATTTAAAATTGGATATGAGCAGGGGCAAACCGAGTAAAGCGCAACTTGATTTATCCAACGGTTTATTTGATTGTATAAATTCTACTACAAACACTATAGGGTGCCAAGATTATCGTAATTACGGTTTATTAGATGGTATCCCCGAGGCGAAAAAACTTTTTTCACTTCTTGCGGAAGTTGGTGAAAATGAAATTATGATAATGGGTAATTCTAGCCTAAATATTATGTATGATAACTTGCAAAGAGCAATGCAGTTTGGTGTAAACGGGGGGATTCCGTTTAATAAACAAGGAAAAATTAAATGGCTTTGTCCTGTTCCCGGCTATGATAGACATTTTGGAATAACCGAACTTTTTGGCATAGAAATGATTAATATTCCTATGAATTCCGATGGTCCGGATATGGATATTATTGATAAGCTTATTGCCGTTGATGATACAATAAAGGGCATTTGGTGCGTACCCAAATATAGCAATCCGCAAGGGCTTGTATATAGCGACGAAATCGTAAAGCGTTTTGCACAATTAAAGCCGAAAGCTAAAGATTTCCGCATATATTGGGACAATGCATATATGGTTCACGCATTTAAAGAGGATGTACCCCTTTTGAACTTGTTAAACGAGGCTAAAAAATGCAACAACGCAGATATTGTTTATATGTTTGGTTCTACCTCAAAAATCACTTTTGCAGGCGGTGGAATTAGCTATTTTATAGCTAGCGTAGACAATATTGAATCTATAAAAAAGCTAATGACTTTCCAAACGATTGGTAGCGATAAAATCAATCAGCTAGCCCACGTTTTATATTTTAAAAATGTCGAAAACATAAAACTTCATATGCAAAAACACGCTGAACTAATGCGTCCAAAGTTCGATACTGTGCTATCTTACTTAAAAAAAGAATTGACGGAGTTTGCTTTTTGGATTGAGCCAAAAGGTGGATATTTTGTTAGCGTGGATCTTGCCGAAGGCACAGCAAAACGTACGGTTGAACTTGCAAAAGAAGCAGGTGTTATATTTACCGGAGCAGGAGCTACATATCCTTATAAGAAAGACACTAAAGACAGCAACTTAAGAATTGCTCCAAGTTTACCGCCAATTGAAGAACTTATTACTGCGATGGAAGTTTTTTGTTGTTCAGCAAAGATAGCATATTGTGAAAAATATTTGGCATAAATAACATAAGTTTTACGTAATATTTAACATAGGACGGAAGCAAAATTGCTTATTAGTCCTATTTTTTTAAGTAATAGCATAAATCAGTTATACCTCTCATAAATTAAAGTAAAAACTATATTTTTTGGAGGCTAAAATGCTAGGATATGACATATATGATGACATCGCTCAAAGAACAGGGGGCGATATTTATTTAGGTGTAGTAGGTCCTGTTAGAACGGGAAAATCTACATTTATTAAAAAATTTATGGAACTATTGGTGCTGGATAAAATCACTGATAAAAACAAACTTGCAAGAACAATAGATGAGTTACCTCAATCAGCTGATGGCAAAACTATTATGACTACGGAGCCAAAATTTGTGCCAAATGAAGCCATAAGTGTGACCTTTGACAGAATGAATGCCAACGTACGTCTAATCGATTGTGTAGGATATATGATTGAGGATGCTTTAGGGCAAAAAGAAGGTGGAAAAGCAAGACTGGTAAAAACCCCATGGCTAAATGAAGAAGTTACTTTCCAACAGGCAGCGGAAATAGGCACAACTAAAGTTATTAAAGATCACTCCACCGTAGGAATAGTGGTAACAACAGACGGTTCAATAACTGAGATATCAAGAGATAAGTATGTAAGTAGCGAAGAGAGAGTAATAAGTGAGTTAAAACAATTAGGAAAACCTTTTGCGATAGTATTAAATTCTAAAAATCCTTCCTCAAAAGAAGCTAAAGCGTTAAAGCAGAATATGGAAACTCGTCACAACGTTCCTGTAATTTTGTGTGACGTACTCAATTTAAGTAAAGATACCCTATATGAAATAATGCACAATATTTTGTTCCAGTTCCCAATTACGAGCATTAAAATTAAAGTTCCTAAATGGATGCGTTCACTCGGTGCTAATAATAAGATAATTATGAGCATTATAGAAGTTTTACGCAAAAAAGGCGAAGATACCAACAAAATGTGTGACTTTGAAAAATTATTAGATATGTTTGCTAACTCTGAATATGTAGAGTCAGATATGGATTTAGCAATAGATGCCAGCAATGGTGAAATAATGATTAATTGTAAAGCCAAAGAAGGTTTGTATTTTAAAGTATTAAGCGAAGAATGCAACAATAATATAGATGATGATTACAAACTCTTGGCTTTTGTAAAAAAACTTAGCAAATCTTATGTCGACTATGAAGGTATAAGAATGGCTATGGAAAACGTTAAAACCGACGGCTACGGCGTGGTAAATCCCAACGTTGACGATATGCAACTTGAAGAGCCTGAATTGGTAAAGAAAGGCGGACAGTACGGCGTTAAGTTAAAAGCATCGGCTCCAAGTTTCCATATAGTAAGAGTAGACGTTCAAACGGAAATAAGCCCTGTTATTGGCAGTGAACAGCAAAGTGAAGATTTAGTAAAATATCTGCTTAGCGAGTTTGAAACAAATAAACGTGATATTTGGGATACAAATATGTTTGGCAAAAGCTTAAATTCACTTGTAAAAGAGGATCTTAACAACAAGCTAAGCAATATGCCACTCGATGCGCAAAACAAGCTGCGTAAAACAATGTCGCGTATTGTAAATGAAGGTAAAGGTGGAGTATTATGTATTCTTTTATAATATAAAAAGCATATAATATTTCTAAAAGCGACTGGAAACGGTCGCTTTTTGCTTGTATTTATATTGAACAAATTGTTATAATATAAATATGAAAGCAATACTTGTAAATGGTGAGCATAATAGCGAAAAAGAAAACGAATTGGAAGAACTTGAACTTCTTGCCAAAACAGCTGATTATGAGGTTATAGGTACCCTTACTCAACAAAGAGAGGTGCCCGATAAGACATATTATATCGGAAGCGGTAAAGTTCAAGAGCTTAAAGAGTTGGTAAAAGCGCTAGACGCTGAGATAGTAATTTTTGACAACGATTTAAACGGATGTCATTTTAACAACCTAGAGGAATATTTGGAAGTTGAAGTTATAGACAGAGCTACACTTATACTTGAGATATTTGCAAAGCATGCTACAAGCAATGAAGGTAAACTTCAAGTAGAGCTTGCTATGAAAAAGCACAATATGCCACGCGCTATGAATAAAAAAATCAAACTTACCCGCCAAGGCGGCGGAGGAGGCGGCGGAGGCGGCGCAAGACGTGGGGGCGGAGAACAGTTGTTAGAACTTGACCGCAGAACGATACGTGAAGAAATAAGAGAGTTACAAAACAAGCTCAACAAAATGGGCGATGAAAGAGATTTAAGACGACAAAAGAGAAAAAACAGCAGGATAAAATCTGTATGTATTGTAGGTTATACCAATGCAGGAAAGTCTGCACTTATGAATTATCTTATTAAGGCCGACGTTTTAGAAGAAGACAAACTTTTTGCAACGCTAGACCCTGTCAGCCGTAAATTATGGCTTGCACTAGGTAAAGAATTTATACTTACCGATACTGTTGGTTTTATTTCCAGATTACCGCACGAATTTATTGAAGCATTTAAAAGTACTTTAGAAGAAACCAAGTACGCTGACCTTATAATACACGTAGTAAATTTACAAAGTAAAAATGTATTAATGGAATATGATGTAGTTAATGATGTTTTATCAAGCATAGGAGCTGGGGACATTCCTGTAATTACTTTGCTTAATAAACATGACGTTGCTGACAGTGACGTTATTCCGGTCAAAGAAAACGTTATTTATACCAGTGCAAAGACGGGCGAGGGTATAGATACGCTAAAAGACAAAATATGCCATATTTTATTCGGTGAAGGTATTAGTTGGGAATAAATTTCGCTTGATTTTTTGCTATAAGTTGGGGTATAATCATTTTGATGCTAAATGGGGAGCTAGCGGTGCCCTGTAACCCGCAATCCGCTACAGCGGGATTGACCGCCCACCGAGGTGCATCTTATGGAAAGCCGATAGTAATAAGGAATGTTGATAGTAAGGTCTCATACAATCTTGTGTTGTGAACCGTGTCAGAGCTTGATCGCAGCAGCACTAAGCAAATTTCGGGATGTGTTATGAGGAAGCTTTAAAGGAGTCACCTGTTGCTATGCCGATTCGGTAGGATGTATCGGAGTGGGTGCATTATTTTTATAGTTTTTCATTTTTTTGTTTGATTTATTAAGAATTAATTAACTTGACAAGGGTATATTATATTTATATAATAAAATAATATATGTATATACGGAGTGTAAAATGGAAGTTGCGACCAGAGAAAAGGTCTTGCCACAAAGGAAATGGGTTTTAAACGATATTCTCAACGAAAACGAAATTGACGGAATCTTTCATAAAGTAAGGGAAAATATCCCTGCTGTTTTATCATTTAAGAAAGGTTTGAACAAAGAAAATGCCATAGATTGTTTAATCTTACAGTCGGAGTTGGAATTTTGTATAGAAAAGCTTATATCATATTCACATATGAAAAGTGATGAAGATAAATCCTTAACCAAATATCAAGAAATGAGTGATCAAGCTGTACAGCTTTACGTAGAGCTTTCTACGGCAACGTCTTTTGTTAATCCAGCAATATCTTCATTTAAAATATCTGATTTGCAAGAAATGAAAG
>DATFIH010000096.1:0-2066 GCA_035270205.1 Clostridia bacterium
AAAGAAAACAACCATACAAACAGTTATTATGATTATCACGCTAGTAAATATTGAAGGAATAACCTCAATTGCTGAATTTATAGCACATTCTTTGCTATTTTTGAATTTATTGCGATTATTTTCAAAAGTTTTGGCAAGCAAAATTGCATAGTCTACCGTACAACCAAGCTGTATTCCGCTTATTATGATGTATACCATAAAATTAATTTGTTGCCCTAAAAGATGTGTTATAGAAAAGTTTATCCAAATTCCAAGTTCTATCAATATTACTAAAATTATACTCTTGATAGGATTTTTTAGTAAAATTGAAATTATTAAAAATATAATTGCTGCGCTAATCAATGTTACTATAAGAAAATCTTTAGGCGTCGTTACCATAAGGTCATAACTGCCTGTAAGCATACCAATAGAGTATGACGTATTAATGCCAAAAAATTCATCCATAGTATTTTCCAAATACTCATAGCAAGCTTTAGCTTCGGCATCTTCTGTGCTACCATTAATGCTTATTGTATAAAGTGTATACCATTTATCTTTAACCTTTGCAAAATATGAGTTGAGCAAAGTCGGGTCAAAGCCCTTTAGCATTTCTTCCAAATCTATTTCGCCAAGATTGTATTGTTCTAAATCAAGTTCGTCCAGACTCATTTCATAGCCTTTTACGATATTGTCTATCATTGCATAACCTTCAGATGTAGGATCGGAAAGCGTGTTCAAGATTGATTGCATATCGCTTATGTTTTTTTCATCGGACAAAATTTCTAGCATTGCTATCATGCCGTTTGGACTAATGTTTTTTACTGTGGTAAATGCGCCTACTATACCGCTCACTTTTCCATTGGGCTCCATTTTTACTTTTTCTATAAAGCCTTCATGGCTGTATCCTGCTTTAGTGAAAAGAGGAACAGCAACTATAGTTTGATTACCAAGCTCTTGCGCAAAAACTTGTTCCGGTGTTTGTGCTGTGGACGCATACATACTTAAATAATTATATGAAAGGCGGTTTTGCAAAATATAAGATGGTACCAGCAAAGCTACAGCGATAGCTATAAGCGTTATTCTTTGCCATACGCTAAAGCGCGCTATTGGCTTAACTATCATTGTTTTGGATAAACCCTTTGACTCTGGCGACTTTTGGGCAATTTTTTTGTTGATAATACCGGTAAAATCATGAGTAGTTTTTATGATAACTTTATCCAATAAAAGCGTAAGTATAGGTTGTATCATAAGAACGCCCAAAACGCTAAGGACTATTCCTTTTATAATAACATTGGCAATATCTGCGCCTATTCCAAAACGCATAAAATACAATGCAACAAATCCGCCTATTGTGGTGAGGGCACTTGCTATTATACTAGGTGTAACCTCCGGAATAGCTTCTTTTGAAGCATCTATAGCGCTTAAATATTGTCGTTTTCGTCTATAGGAGTGCATATAAAATATCGCATAGTCCATAGTTATGGCAAGCTGTAAAATAGCGCTTGTAGCATAACTAATAATATTAATCGAAGGATATAAATAATTAATTCCCATGCTTATCAAGATACTTATCCCAAGTGTTACTATCAAAATAAGCGGCTCAATTAAACTCGCGCTTGTTAAAAGCAATATTATGATAACAGCAATTATGGCGTATATAAGAAAATTGGGCACGTCGCCTAACGTTTCTTCAGTGGTTGTTTTGGAATTTTGCGTCATGCCTGCTGATTCAATAGCTCTATCAACAGTCTCACCATTTACATTAATTTTTGTGGAAGAAAGTTCGGCTTTTATGTTGTCTAATAAAGCAAAAGCCTCTGTTGATGACGTTGGCAAATCTGTCATAATCAACATAGCATAAAGATAGACGCCATTACCCAGGTCTCTTTTTAAGTAAGTGCCAAACTCGGAAGTATCCACGCTCATATCAAGCGCTTGTGGAAGGTCGGCAAAATACTTAAACATAGGAATAATTGAAGCTAAGTTTGGGTCTTTTAACAGTTTTTGCATATTTTCTTCTTGCAAAAAGTCAAAATCTTCTTTATTTATAGCGGATAGCTGTTTTTCAATTTCCGACAGACTTTTAA
>DATFIH010000097.1:0-2373 GCA_035270205.1 Clostridia bacterium
GAGCAACCCGATGGCAGTAATTTGCTAAAAGAATTCTCTTTGGATGGAGATATCGTTATAGATCAACTTACTTTCCGCTACGGAGCAAGACAACCTGTATTAAATAACGTCAGTCTGCAGATCGGCAGTAGAAAGAAGATAGCCGTAGTCGGTGAAAGCGGGGGCGGAAAAACCACGCTTGCCAAAATCTTGTTGGGACTGTGGGCGCCGGAGCTGGGAACGGTCAGTATCAACGGCTATAATATTGAAGAACTCGATAAGAAAATTTTGCGGCAGAAAATAGCCTATGTTCCGCAGAATGTTGAATTGTTCAGCGGAACGATAGAGGAGAATATCAAAATCGGCAAGCCGGATGCGACCTATGAAGAAATCAAAAGAGCCTGCGAGAGAGCAGGCTGCAAGGACTTCATAGAAAAAGCTCCGGCGAAATATTCCACTTATCTTGAAGAAGCGGGCGCGAACCTTAGCGGCGGTGAACGCCAGCGTCTTGCCCTTGCCAGAGCGCTTATTAAAAACCCTGATATCCTTATACTAGACGAAGCCACGTCAAACTTGGACTTCATCTCCGAAGCGAAGATATACGGTACGTTGTTTAGTCTTACTTGTACAGTAATCATCATTGCACACAGACTTTCGACGATAAGAAAGTGCGACAGCATTATTGTTATCGATAAAAACAAAGTTGCCGAAGAAGGTACGCACGAAGAATTGCTTATTAAAAACGGCATTTATCGCAAAATATGGTCCAGCCAAATAGGGAATGAGGAATCTGTACCTTGTCTTCCGATACAATCAAAAGAATTGACGCCATCAACATCCACTATATCAGCGGACGAAATAACGTATACATAAAGGTTTATACTATGTTTTCAAAAAAGCGATGGAGCCTAAAAACAGCCTTATCGTTCGTTAGGGGTACCCTAAAAAGCGATATTGTTCGTTAGCTTGGGAGGGGGAACAAGTCCCTAATTGAGGGCAGGAACAACGAACGATAAGTAATATTTCTAAATAGTTTTTGAGAGGGTAGCTGAAAATAGGCGAAAACGAGAGAAAAACAACAAAAAAGACACACGATGGGAGCGAGTTTATACGCTCCTTTTTCGTGTGTCTTGGTGGTGGGCAATAACGGACTCGAACCGCTGACTTTCTCCACGTCAAGAAGACACTCTACCAGCTGAGTTAATTGCCCTTAGCTTATTGGTTAGCTTATTAGCTTAAAGTGAAATTATTGTAGCATATTAAAATACGTTTGTAAAGCGCAAAAAGTTGTTAAAGCAAGGCTCCTAGGGTTAAATTATTATAGGTGGTAAATTAAAAAAAACTACCGCTATAGCGCATGGAGTTACACTATAGCGGCTGTAACTTGGGGCAAGCCCCAAAATAAAAGGGAAGGACTAAAATAATTAGTTGGAACTATTGCTTTCTATCATTATCTTGTCTGCAACAAGCGCAATTAGCTCCCCATTGGTAGGTTTTTCACCCTTATTGTATATCTTAATGCCAAAAATCGAATTTATATTTTCTATTTTGCCACGATTCCAAGCTACTTCTATTGCGTGACGAATGGCACGCTCAACCTTGCTAGAACTGGTGTCAAAGGTAGCTGCAACAGTAGGATAAAGCTTTTTAGTAATGCAATTTATCATATCGGGATAGCTTACCGAAAGCTTTACTGCTTCACGTAAAAATTGGTAGCCTTTGATGTGAGGCGGTATACCCGCTCTAATAAAAATATTGCTTAATCGCTCATCTATATTTTTGTTTTGATAAAGACGAATTTGCGCAACACCTGCATTTAAAAGTGCAAGTAGCTTATTTCGCAAATCAACAAAAGAATAGGGTTTATAAAAACTATAATCTATTGGCGCTTCGTTGATAAAATTGGGTAAATCGTCTTGAAGGCGGGTAGACGTTAGTATGATTTTGCATCCGGGATAAAGAGTTTGAAAAACTTCTTTTAGGTTGGAAAAGTCGGTATCGACAATAACAGCATCAATTTCATGTGCATACTGTTCTGCAAAATCGGCATAGCGTGTACAAGTAAATAGTGTGAAATAGTTGTCTTCAGCAAAGAACGTATTCGCGCTACTAGTTAGCGAAGGATTACTTTCGCAAAGTATAATGTTGAATTTTCTCATAATTGCTCCTGTATCGTTGAAATAAGTAAAAAATTGATTATGTCAACATAATATCATGGAACTTTGTCGGTGTAAATACATTTTGAACAAAAAGATTAAACAATTTTGAACAAAAATGTCGAATTATGAAAAGGGTGTTAAATAATAGAGTTTTCTACTCTTTTTTAGAGAATAATGCAAGATAAAAAAACTTCTAGAAGCTTGAAAAAAATAGATAATCATTATATACTTAGAG
>DATFIH010000098.1:0-7073 GCA_035270205.1 Clostridia bacterium
CGTTATACAAATTTTCATTATTTAGCCTCATACCAATTTTTGCCCGATGATATACTTACCGTAAGCGGTATTGATAAATTAACGGCATTTTCCATACTGTCTTTTAATAGTTTTTTTACTATTTCAACTTCAGTTTCGGGTACATCTAAAATAAGTTCGTCGTGCACCTGTAAAATAAGCTTAGCGTCTAGTTTGTTGTCCTTTAACGCTTTATGCACCCTCAGCATTGCTATTTTTATTATGTCGCTGGCACTACCTTGAAGCGGCATATTCATAGCGGCGCGTTTTCCATATTCTTTAATGTTATATTTTACTGACACAAGCTCGGGAAAATTTCTTATTCTACCCATTAGCGTGCGTAAATAACCTTGTTTTTTTGCCAAATTTACGTTGCTATCCATATATTTTTTTACTGCAGGGTATTCTTTAAAATACTCTTCAATAAAAACTTTTGCCTGATAATTGCTCACTTTAGCATTTTTAGCTAAACCAAAGCTACTTATACCGTAAATAATACCAAAGTTTACTGCTTTTGCAGATGAACGCATATCGTCACTAACCATATCTAAAGGCGTATTAAAAATTTTAGAAGCGGTAAGTCTATGAACATCGATATTGTTATTATAGGCATAAATCAAATGCTCATCTTGCGAAAAATGCGCAAGTAATCTTAACTCTATTTGAGAATAATCGGCGCTAATCAGCAATCTGTTATTGCTTGGGATAAACATTCTTCTTATTTCTCTGCCTTCTTCCGTTCTTACAGGTATGTTTTGCAGATTTGGCTCTGTTGAAGACAGTCTACCTGTCGCTGTAAGACATTGTTTAAAGACTGTATGAACTTTTCCAGTACTTCTGTTCATAACGCTACGCATACCGTCTATGTAAGTTGATTTTAACTTTGCAAGAGTGCGATATCTAAGCAACGAATTAATTATGGGATGTTCCAATTCTTCCAGCACCTCAGCCGAAACAGAAAGTCCTGTTTTAGTCTTTTTGCCATGTGACAGTCCCAATTTATTGAACAGTATTTCACTCAACTGTTTGTTAGAATTTATGTTAAATTCTTCGTCTGCAATAAGGTAGATTTCTTTAACAAGCTTAGAAAGTTGCTCGGTATATTGAGCATCTAACTCTTCTAAAACTTTAGTATCTAATTTAAACCCAGCTAGCTCCATACTATACAGACACTCAACAAGTGGTAATTCTATATTATAATAAAGTTCAACTAATTCTTTTTCGGCAAGTTGTTTATCTAAAATATTATCAACTTCAAGTATTTCAGACGTAATATTTATATTTGCCATGCCATAATCGCTTATAAGTGTTGTTGCGCTTTTTATTACTTTATTTGGATTGATTAAATAAGCTTTAAGTAGTATGTCCTCATAAGGCATACTTGCTTTTATTCCGTATCCTTGCAGCGTATAAAAGTTTTGTTTTGCATCAAAAAAGACATTTATATAGTTTGATGAAAATAATGGCGCAATAATATCTGCAACTTCATATTCTGTTATTCCTGTACCGAACAAATCATTGCTGACAGCTATACTAATTTCTTTATTGTTGTAAGCTAAAATAATATTATCATTCCATGAAACACAAATTTTACTGCCATACGGTATAGCTTTTATTTCTTCTTCAAGGTCTTGCTTCTTCGTGATTTCTTTTTTTTCAACTTCAACCATTATCAAATCGTTTTTAGAAGTAACTTCTTGATCGTAATCAAAGCGGTTTATTAGGTTTTTAAACTCT
The DNA here is from genome assembly GCA_035270205.1 of Clostridia bacterium. Classification (GTDB taxonomy): domain Bacteria; phylum Bacillota; class Clostridia; order Christensenellales; family DTU072; genus CAG-1782. The sequence continues at coordinate 1,756 of DATFIH010000098.1, forward strand.
AATTTTTGCATAAAATCGCGAGCTGATTGCGGTATTGGATAATTGAATTTCAAATCGTCAATGCTACATTCTATATCCACCTTAGTTTCAATAGTCGCAAGCTCTTTGGACAAATACACAAGGTGTTTTGATTCTAAAAGTCGCTCTTGTAATTTTCCTTTAATCTCTGATATATGCTGATAAATACAGTCAATGTCGCCATATTCATTTAGTAGATTTGTTGCTGTTTTTATGCCTACGCCCATTGCGCCTGGGATATTGTCGGAGCTATCGCCAGCAAGACCTTTAAACTCTATTATCTGCTGTGGAGTAAAGCCTTCTTCGCAAAGCGCCTCGAGGTCATAAATTTTTACGTCACTGACGCCCCGTTTAGTATTAAAAACGATTGTTGTATCATCAACTAGTTGTAGAGTGTCTCTATCTCCACTCACAATTATTGTAGGAATTTTAAAGCGTTTTGCGAGCGTGCCAATAATGTCATCGCCCTCCGCTCCTTCCTTAAACAAAATTTTAATTCCCATAAGTTCTAAAAGTTGTTTAAGTACGGGAATTTGCATAGCAAGTTCTTCACTCATTTGTTTTCTGGTGGCCTTGTATGCTTCATATTTTGCGTGTCTAAACGTTTTTGCTCTACAATCGAACACTGCGCATATGTGGGTAGGTTTTTGCTCTGAAATTAGTTTTTGGAGCATTGAGATAAAACCCAAAATGCCGTTTGTATATAACCCCTCGTTGGTAACAAGTGGTGGTAAAGCATAAAATGCTCGATTTATTAAACTATTGCTATCTAATAAGATTAGCTTTTTGTCAACAGTCAAGTTTCATATCCCCTTTATTAATCCAACCTTTTTTACGCATAAGTTCGCTTACAAAAAAACAAACCACTGCCGGTATCACAAAGAATAGTAAAGCAATGCCAAGACCTATTTTCCAATCAGCAATAACTCCTACACTTGCTTCTATTGTGCCAAATACACCAACTAACCCAGACGTTCCCATTCCTCCGCCTGATGCATTACAACGAAGTTGAAATAAACAAGTTGACATAGGTCCGACTATTATGCTGGCAATAATAGGCGGTAGTAATATTTTTGGATGGCGCATTAAATTGGGTATTTGTAACATACTTGTTCCCAAGCCTTGCGCAATAAGTCCACCCCATTTATTTTCACGGAAAGATTGTATCGCAAAACCTACCATATGGGCAGCGCATCCAACAACTGCCGCTCCGCCGGCAAGCAACATTGTATCCGAAGTATTGTTTGCAGCTACGGCTATCCATATTGCAGCTGACGACGTTGGAAGAGTAAGAAGTATGCCCATTGAGCAAGAGATAACTATACCCATAACAAAAGGCGTTGCCGCTGTCGCAATCTCTATTCCTTTGCCTATAAGGTCAATAAATTTTATTACAGGCCAAGCAGCAAAAATTGCAAGAGATGCCGATACGAGTATCGTTATTGGCACTAAAATAATATCAATTTTTGTTTTTCCCGAAACAAGCATTGCAAGTTCTACCGCAATAAGCGCAACAATATAAGCGCCAATTGGATTGCCAGGGGCTAACGTTGGCGCAAACGTGCCTAGTATTATTTTGTCAGCAAATGCTCCTACAAATCCTGCCGCAGCTCCGCCAAGCATTGCAAGCTTTGGAGCTTTTAATGAGTGGGCAATACCTACGCCTATTCCGGCGCCCATAAGCATTTTTGCAATATTTGCTATCGCATTTAACAGTCTCCCAACGGCATTGTCACCTATCCATTTTGCGATAAGCGCAAAAATCGTGCCTGCTATTAATGTTACAAAAAGTCCCGATGCCATTCCTGAAAACGCATCGATAAACCAACGTTTTGCTAGTGTTTTGATAACACTGCGAGTTTTTTCTTTGGTCATTTTTCCTCCCCAACTTTTATATCATTTATTATAATTTCAAATAGTTTGTTAGCTTTTGTCGTTTTTCCCTGATTTACTGATTTTTTTAAATCTATTTGTTTTAATTGATTAAAAAAATCTTCAATTCTGTATATCGTAAATCTATCAATACCAAAATCTAAAGCCAGTATTTCAAGAAATGCTAAAAAGTTTTCTTCTTTAGATATTGTTGTAATTTTAACCTTTTTACATTGATAATAGATAGTTTTTAAAACTTCTTGTTTATCAATATTTTTAAGCTTGTAAAGTTCTATTATTTGTTCGATTGCATTATCCGATAATCCTGATAATAAATCGTCTATTTTAGAATAGTCAAGCATCTCAAAATAATACTTTTTACCTTTATAATTATTAATCATCTTCAACGCATCATAGTAGCCTAGCCTAATATTATAAATGATTTGTTCCGAGTCTAATATAGTAGTTTTGCCCAAAGACTCGCTAGGTTGTATGGTCTTAACCGTTACTGTTGGATCAATTAGCGGTCTTATCTTTCTACTCCCCGTTCTTATAGCAATAATCTCATCATATTTATCTTTTCTTATAAGAGCATTAATAGGCAAATTATCGTATATGCCTCCGTCAATATAGTATTTTCCTTTTATCCTTTCCATTTTAAAGATCGGGAAATACGCGCTTGCAAAAATATAATCGCAAAGTTCGCCGTAAGGTATATCTTCAAGGTGAAGTTCAAGAGGTTTTTTATCCGATATACATACTGTAACAATGGCAAAATCCCTTCCCGTTAGTCTTAGTTTATCTTCATCTATGTAGCGTTTTAAAAATGGTATTATCTTATCTGTTGGCACTCCCAAATTTTTTACTATTGCTATAGTTCGTTCTATCCAGTATTTTAGCGATTTATGTTCATCGTTATTTTTGTTAAATATCTTGGACGTCTCGCTACTATCATCATTTAAAATGTCAGAAGCTTTCAAATTCGTCCACATATCAAGACAAGTCTCATAATTATTTTCTTGCGCTATAATTGCACCATTTATTGCGCCTATCGACGTACCAGCAACACCGTCAAAGGTATATCCGTTGTCATATAGAGCTTTTACAGCGCCAACGTGGTATGCGCCTTTCGCTCCGCCTCCCTCAAGTACTAATCCCCTTCTCATATAAATCTTCTCCTATTTTAGAATCATACGGAAGGCAAGGCAATGTTCTTGTTTAGGTAAAATTTTATATTGCTTTTTAAGGCAAGCTATAGCCGGGATATCTCCGCCAACACCTCTTTGTCTTCCGTCAATGTATACTGTGTAGTAATTAAGTCTGTGTAGTTCGTGCATGTGCAACGCTTCATCAAGCATATCCAAAGTATATGGATGCACACTGAACTCAAAAGGTTTTTCCTCGGCTAATATAGCAATACCTGTATCACTCTCGCCAAGGTCTAAAAACCTTGCTTCGGTATGATTACCGTTTTCTTGCGGACATAAATAATCGTGAATAAAATCTTCCGCTGTGCCTTTATGACTTTTTAAAATTGCACTCGTTGCTCGGTCGCAATAGTTTTCAAACGGACCTTTTGCAAAAAATTCCATTTGCTTAATTTCTTCCCGTGTGGCAAATGTAAATCCGTATCTAATAAGCGGTTTTTTTGCAACTACTTTCATCTTGAAACCTATTTCTTCGCAACCGATTACATATTCGGTAACAAGTTTTTTCATAAATTTCATTTTCCAGTTAATTGTAACTGTTACAACACCATTATCTTTTTTAACCTTTATATTCTTTGGAGCAAGATTTTTCATTGCATCACGGAATTTATATACACCCAATAATTTTTTTATAAACGGCATATCAACTTGCGCAAGTTTATCATTGTCTATACTAGCACGATAAAAGTTAGGCAAAACAGGAGAACGCAATTTTTCTATATCGTTTTTGCTTATGCTCGTTATACCACCCGTCGATTTATCTATTATTACTCTTATATCTGCGCACCAAATGGTTATTTCCCACGCTGTTTCCGAAAAACATAAGTTTCCATCAATTGGTTTTAATTCAAAATTAGGCGCATTTATGCTAAATTGCTCATAGGCAATTACGTGACCTTTTTTGAGTGTGCCTTTATCCATAGGCAAAACTATCTCGCACAAAATACTTACTTCGTCGTTTTCTGCAAAGCTAGGAACGCTTATTTCTATATTACCATTATTGCCTGGCGCGATAGACGGTAAATTGTAGTTGTCAACTTTGATTTCATGTCCGTTTATATAAGACGTAACCTTGGCTACATAGTTCTCGATGTCGGTGAACATAAAACGATTTTTTATAATAAGGCTTTTTTCAACAAATTCAATATCTATTTTTGCATATTGTTTTTTCACCTCATAGAGTGCTGGATTTGGACTGCGGTCGCCACGAACTATTCCGTTAAATGCAAAACAACCGCTATTTGGTTTATCGCCAAAATCTCCGCCATAACGCCATTCTATTACGCCTTTATTGTTTACTTTAATTGCTTGGTCTGCAAAATCCCATATAAATCCGCCTGCCAAACGGTCGTATTTTTTAAACACTGACCAGTAATCGGCAAAGTTTCCTAAGCTGTTGCCCATGCAATGAGAGTATTCGCATTGGATATAAGGCAAATCCTTATACGTTTCGGGTTTATACACAACACCTAATGGTCGAAATACTGTAGTACGGCAATGTGGTACTTTAAGGTTTTGTCCTATATCTTCCATTTTTTCAAGTGGCGCATACATTTCGCTAAAAACATCACTGCATTTGCCGGTGATATCTTCTTCATAGTGGATAAATCTAGTATTATCTATCTTTAATACTTCTTCTTTCATCGCAAAAAACGCATTGCCAAATCCCGATTCGTTACCAAGTGACCAACTAATGATACAAGGGTGATTTTTATAGGTATTCACCATATTTCGAACTCTGTAAACACATTGATTGGTCCACTTCGGATTGCTGTTTGGAATCATAAAGCTTAAGCCGTGCGTTTCTAAATTGTTTTCGCACATTACAAGTATTCCATATTTATCGCATAATTCGTAAAATTCCGGGCTGTTCGGATAATGGCTTGTTCTAATTGCGTTAATATTATTCTCTAAGCAAATTTGGATATCTTTTTCTATCATATCAACGTCTACCGCATGCCCTACTTCAGGGTGGAACTCGTGACGATTTACACCACAAATTTTAAGTGGCTTGCCGTTGATCAGTATAAATGGACCTTTGCCGTTGACAACAGGAGCTATTTCTACCTTTCTAAAACCAAAGTTTGATTTTCTTCTGTCTAAAAATTTATCCCCGTCCTTTAAAATTACTTCAATCGTATAAAGATTGGGAAATTCGTGCGACCATAAAGCGAATTGGCTAACTTCCCCTTCAATAAGAATATTTTGCTCGGCTATGTC
>DATFIH010000099.1:0-6701 GCA_035270205.1 Clostridia bacterium
ACGTTTGCACTGATGCTAAAATAGGTAGCTTGGCTGAAAATATCCGAATTTTCCATTTGTAATTGCATGCCAATTTCGGGATCCCTATTGTCTAACCAATACTTGGTAAACATACTTACGACATAGTCAAAGTTATAAATAGAGGTGGTGGAATCTTTATCAAATATAAGCTCAAAAGCCGTTACGCCCGATAGCGAAATACCAACATTAGTCAGTTGTTCCACTTCGTCGTAGCCTTCTTTAACAAGATTTCCTTCATAATAATATGATGTATCTCCGTTTTCCTCTACTGCTTCGACAACTTCTATTGCCTGCTTATCAAATCCTATGTTTATTTTGCCGATTTCTATGCCCATTTCAGTAGCATAGCTTTCTTCTTCCCCCACAACATTGCCAGCTTGGTCTAAATAAATCTTAGCGCCCAAAGTCAGTTCTTGTTTAAACTTTACATACGCCTCCATTCCAAATTCCATTTCGCTAAAGGCTTCGGTTAAATCAAGTCCAAACAATTTGATTACTTCAACAACTGTCGATTTTGCCAAACCTACTTTAATGTTGCCATCTTTCAACATCAACTGGATAAACGCTCTTGCGCTTGGGGGCGCCGCATTTCTTATATAAGGGTCGCTGCTGCTGTTTTGACCTGTGGGAACTTCAACATCGTCTATTTCTTCAGCGCCAACCTTATCTATTATGGTGGTTATGTCTTTTATAAAAGTAGTATCTAATAAATCTGTGACGAATGTATTGTCAAATATATCAAAAATACCCTGTATAACAGAATTAAAGTTTTTGATAACTACGTTTCCTATCCCAAATAATTGTGTGGATATGTATATATCACCCGTTAGTGTCTTATCATTTTCTCCGGCATTCGATCCATCGTAAATGACTGTCATAACAACATTACTATCCAACTCGCCGGTTTCTTGGTTAAGAATAATACGGGTTATGGTGATTTTGAATACGCTCTTATAAATGTTAGAAAAATCTAACCATGCTTGAATATGGAAGGATAAGGATGCATCTTGCTCTCCGATAAACTCAGCCATAATCCGCATACCTATTTCATCAAGGTCTACTATCATTGCTCCTTCTACTAGGTTATCCCATGCAAGAGCTTTATAGGTATCGTCTCCAAGAGTTGCGGAAGAATACTCGGGTTTCTTATCAAGATTATTTCTTATTGTTGTTTCTGCCGCATCATATCTTGATTGCTTTTCTTGAATTTTCTTATCGTATAATGGATCTATTTCCTTATTTGCCTCTAAAAGCGCCCCAAGTGTATCCCAAGCAGCAGCTTTTATTGCTTTCTCCGATGCGCTGGAAGAACTGTCTGCTACTGCCTCATCGAGTATTAACCCTAACTCGGCTCTGGTAAATGTTGAATTGGAGAAAATCTGGCTTAATGCTTTAGTGAAATCGTAAGTATTGCGCTCAGATTCGTTATCGATAAGCTCATTTTTTATATTAAGATCTAAACTTGCTTCTACATATATTCCATCAGGAACACCGTCGGTATTCTGATTATAATCATCGGTATTAATGATAGGCTTATAGTTGTTTCTTTTGGTTTCATCCAAACTAACTCTCAAATTACCTATACCAACAGTAATCGTATAAATATCTTCAAGCTTTACCGATAAATCAATGTCTAAACCGTTGTTAAGGTCGATAGCTAAAGCCAGTTCGTTAATTTTGAAAAGGTCTGCTATTTTTTCCATACCCACTATAGTTAGGATACTTGATATTGTTGCTTCGCTAAGAGCAAGCGTTATCGCGTGTGCATTATATTGTAATTCTAAAATTAACGGTATTGAATTGGAAATAGCTGCGTTTGCGTTATATCTAATAACGTCGCTTCCGTTTTGCACAGGTGTTAGCTGATTTTTGTATTCATCAATACTGTCTTTTATTTCTACTACATTATGGGCTGAACTATTATTTGCTTTTACAACAACATTGCTGGAAATAAGCGCCATATTCTTTATTCTATAATAAGTTACCGCTTTTAATTCAGCCGCGGAAACGCCTCTGGCGTCGTATTTTTTTTGCACTTCAGCTTTCAATGCCGCTTCTAAACGTTCAAGATATAAATCCTTGTACTCCTGCGTTTGACGTATTTCATATGTAGGCATATCCCTGTATATTCCGCCAAAGCCATTGGCTGTATCACGCTTCATATGTGCCGCCAATTCGGCGCCTGTATTTCTTTCTAGCGTTTTATAAGCATTAGAATTAATATAAATCGCCTCTTCAAAGGCAAATATCTCGTCAGAAGTGCTTTCTATGATATAATCTCCATTTGTATCAATGCTTCTATTTTTACCATCGCCCATTTTTGTCGTCATAAGGGTTTTTACGTCTGACGGTGTATTGGGCGATCCGTAGGTAGCATCCCAAATTACGCCATATTCTGCAACAAGGTCATTATAATTACTGTAAGCGGTTGCTTTTATTATATTGGAGAACAATATATCCAAATCAGTATCCACAATACCAAGCAAATCGTTGGCTAATCTTTGGTTCGTTATTCTTTCTTCTTCCAATTCGTCAACATCAAACGTAACTACGATGTCGGAGTCTTTGGTAGGCTCTATTGTTGCATAGTACTCATAAAGTCCCGTAGTGCTGTTTTTCTTATTAATAATAAGGTTTTCTCCCGACCAATTATATGTATAGCCCTCTTCAATAATAAGTTCGTTAGACCTTTCGTCATATGTGAAATAATAATCTAACGCTTCTTTAAAATAAACGTAAACTAAAGTGTCGGTATCGTTAGGTGTCTCCGATGTATTTTCATGGACTATGTATTTGTAGTTTTCAGTTCTATATTTTTTTGCGCGCGCGTTAGTTGCATAGAATGTATCCATAAAATACTGCAAAACAGTGTCATTATAAACCATATCTAGCAGGTCTCGTTTGGATTGATAATATATCTCCTCGTCACCATCAGTATACTCGGTTTCTTTATACATATTATCCCATAGCGTAGCCATTGCGCCATTATAAGAGCCTTTAAGCTGAGTTATAGAAATCGGGTTAATTCCTAAGTATGACAAATCTACATAAGCTACATCATTGGTAATATAAATACCAACTATTATTTGATAAATAAGGTTGTCAAACGCTCTATAACCGGAGTTTACCTGACTACTCCTATCAAAAATTACCAAAGATATGTCACTCTTAAACAAATCACCTATATTGATGTTCCCTTTAAGCGCTATACCTAGTTTTAATCCGGTATCATACCAATATTCGTTATCTATTTGCAACGCTATTGCTTTCAAAATGTCTTGCAATGTGCCTTCGTCGCTCTCGTTATCTCCTTTTAGCAGTAGCGCCAAATACTCGTTAATCTGCTCAGGAATATAAATCTCTTCATCTGCACTAACTGTCAATGTAATCTCAGTATTGACCGAAATTACTAAATCTTTAACGTATTCACTAAGCGATATGTAATCACTAGGTATAAAAGCTCCCGCAAAAGACATTTCATTACCCTTTTTTATGGTTAAAGTATCTATTAGACATAAATCAAGAGTTATTACTTCAATGTCATTATTGTTACTATCCAAAATTCCTAAATGAATCTTGAGATATTCACTATCCTCAAGTTGGGCAGTTTGTTGTCTATTGCCGTATTCATCAAGTAAAAATTCTCCATCCACCATTTTGTCGGTGTATTTATAAAGAACGGCACCATTTTCATCTCTAAGCCACTTTGTTCCTAAGTGCAGTTTCAAATTAGCATTTACCTTGGGTAAACTACTGCTAAAATCTATTCCTGCAAGCCCGGCTACAACGTTAAGCACTTCGGAATTGATAATAATGCTTAACACATCGTCATTTACCAATATTCCGTCAATTGCGTCACCAATTAATTTTAAAATGTTAATTGAACTCTCTTCTTCTCCGATATCTATCGTGCCTTCATCTGTTGTCGATGCATTTTCGAATAAGTTGAAACTAGCATTGGAAACACCAAGTATAGATGCGATTGAGCTTAAATCCAGTCCCATTCCGCCCAGCATTGCCTTAAGACCTATATCGGGTACAAATAATTTAGGCAAAGCACCGTCTACCACATTAAGCAGTGGGAAAATATCCTTAAGCTGAGTGACAAGGTCATATTTTTTGCCTGTTTCGTCCGACGCTCGAGGCTCAGTATCTATATAAAGATCGTCGTCTGCGCCCGAGAAAAATATACTCATAAAAGGATAAGTATGTGTAAGATTATAGTTCGGATCAGCTGCGAACATCACTTCATCATCTACATATAAATCTATAAGCAAACTTAAATCGGAAAATCTAAGCAAATTGAGTCCTATTTGTATTTTATATTTAATAGGTAATGGGTCGGTCTGATGACCAATTCCAAGTGAAACGAAAGCATTCTCTACAAAAGCTCCCACTAACCCACTCAAATCGATTCCACCATCCGACTGATTAGTATCCAAAACTATCGAACCTTCCAGCGTTGCTCCATATTTTAGCTCGCCCGAAATATCTTTATAATTAGCCCTCAGGTTTTCTGCATTCTCCATTGCTTCGCCATTATAATCAATACCAACAGCCCTTAAATCCATATCAGGTTCTACAAAGTAGCCCAGCCCGGTACTATACGAACCGTCAGCCATCTGTTCTCCTATGCCAAGCGATAAAGAAAGACTATCAGTAACGTTTACTTTAAGCTTAATGGAGTTGAAAATAGCCGCCGTGTCAAATCCTATCGAAACACTTTCTAATCCTACATTCGTATTTGGGATAAATAAACTAATGATGTTATTTAAAGCATAGTTATCAAGGTCAACAGAGAAATTAGTGTCGTCGCCTTCAGGGAAATGCAAATATTTGAAATCTTGCGGATCACTACTGTTAGTAGTAACCAATATTTTTATCAGCTTCATTATGTCAAATGAAGATTTTTCCTCTTCGCCTTCCGCCGCCGCATTGTTGGCTCTTGTCGCAGAGGTGGTATTTGCATAATACGGGTCGATATATTTCATAAATTCGCTCAAGAGCCCTGGCATTTGCGAGTCTCCGGCTAAAATCTTGGTCAGATTGATATTTGTAAGCCTAAGTTGAGGCACTAAAGGCTTGCCTCCGCTTGTTAGGTTGTGCGTGTCAATATATGCAGTACACATCAACACCGTCTCACCTTGATTCAGGGCAAGATTAGGCACTAGATAAACGCCCACTATCTCTATATTATTATAGGAGATCCCTATCTTCGCGCGATTATTTTCGTTGTTGAATAAATCGAGCGCCAAAGCAACGTTGATATCAAACCGATAATTGGTCGCATCGCCTAGCTCTAGCGGAATATTTCCTACAGCCCCTAAATCACCTAACAGATTTCCTAAAATTGAATTAAGCGTAATTTGTTCGCCGGGTTTGGTGTTTGCTATGTCCAAAACGCCATTAAACTCTAAATTGGTCAAACTGCCTTCTGTGTAGGTAGTACCTTTGCCGCTGTCGCCAAAATTAAATCCTTCAAACTTAATAGAAACGTTATCTTTATTGCTGGTAGAAAGTTTAAATGGGGTAACTTGGAAATTAAAATCGAATTCGCCCGTATCTGTCACTATATCCAAGCCAAATCCATTAAATATGTAATCTTGTTTCTGTGTAAGATCCGCTCGGTTTACTGTGCCCAGTTGCGTGACTGCATAAAGCGCGGTGGTCATTGATGGCCAGTCCTTAGCTATAATACTTGCCAAACTAAAGCCAAATAGTTTTTCCATAAGTCCGTCAAGGTTGGGTAAGCCGAATGCCTCCCAAGAAATAACGATATCAACTATACCTGCTAAGTTTATCCTACCACTAGTTATCATACCCATGATAAAGTCAAGTTTTAGGTGCTGATTGATATATTGATATTTTTCATCTGCGCTGTATTCCACGATACAATTGTTGTTATCAAAAAGTATTCCCCACGCAAGCGAAACGTAGTTTGCTATGGCATCAATATCTATCTGTCCGTGTAAGCAATGCCCCACAAATTTTACGATATCTATATCTTTTTCATTTAAAGTATCGGCAATAAGTTTGCCTATTGTCGCCATGTTTAGCTGTTCGGTGTACATTTTTTTGCCACCGATATTTAAGTAAAGCGTGGATTGGAAGTAATAAACGCCAATCTTAACAAGGTTTTTATAAACGTCTTTCAATTCGATAAATACGTTGCTCTTGTTATTATCTTTTAGATTTATGTTGGCTTTTACCGTGGCTGAATAAAGTGTCTGTTTCTGAATTATCTTAGAATAAACTTCGCCAACTTTTTGATATTGCGTAAGCTCAAAGTTTATACCAAAGTCGACGTTAAACCATTCGGGGTCTGTGTAAATGGTACTGTCCATATTGCTTATGGACTTGCTAATGTAGTCCCAAGCAGTCGCTTTGCTAACGGCAACCAAGCGTCCTGTTGCAGGCGGACGTTCAACCAGTTCGGTACCGTCGTTCTCTTTTTCTATAGGTCTTTCTGAACACGCGGCAAGGCCCACCATTAAGGCTATACTTAGCACAAGTATTAAGATTTTGAAAAGCGTGTGTTTCCTCACCTTCTGCTCCATTTCTTTTTTTAGGTAAAAGGGCATAATTAACCCATCCTACGTAAAGTAATTATACCCCTTAAGGGGTAGCTTGTCAATAGCTTATGCGTGCGAAAACAATAATTATTTTCTATTATATAATAG
>DATFIH010000100.1:0-3895 GCA_035270205.1 Clostridia bacterium
GGACCTTCGTTTAAAGCTGGCGCGCAAAGCACATCAGGTAGTTTTATGTATGCGTCAAGAGTTAACGAAACTATAGATTTTTGTGGCACTGTGAACACATCGCCGGGGGCTAAGTTTTCTATGGTAAATGGGGGTTCTTCCCCTAAAGAGTCCTCTATAAGAACGTTTATTATTATGCTAATTTCCCGCTCTAAATTTATCGGCACTTTAACGTCGCCAGGCAAAGTGACAACAGCATCAATATTAATTACTAATTCGTTTTCCTGGGAGTTTTCTTCTTCGTTATAATAGCTTAGCAAGGCATTATACGTTGCCACCTTTGCAGCCGTTTGTATATAAGAAGGTTGTGGATCGTTTTCGTCGTATACTCTCAGTACATCCATATATAGGTTGTCCCTTTCGGCATATGGCATAGCAATGGCAGGAGTGATTATCGTATCGCTATAATCAACATCCTCACTAAAATTAATAATTAAAAAACCGTCAGCAAGAAGGTTAAAATCCATATTAGCAGCTTTTTCGGCATTATACCAAGCATAAGAAAACACAACAATTCCTAAGGTTGTTGTCAATATGACCAAAAGTAAAAGTGTGATGATTATTTTCTTGCTTATCATAGTGCTTCCTTAATTAAGTGTGTTCATACCGACTTTAAAAGTTATATTGAACATAGCCCGCATAAAATCATAATCACTATATTTGAATGCGTTTACGTCAAGATATTTTTCATCCAACCAGTTTTTGTAAGAATCTTCGTCTAAAAAGATAACTTCAAAACCGCATTTAAATACCATTGGTTCATCAATTATCAAATAGCTACCGTTTGTTTCATCTTCGCTTACTTTAACAATAAAGTTTGTTCCTTCTTCGGGCGTATATGTCGCAATTACTATATCATTCTCATCGTATATGTAAAATCTAAAGGTAAAAGAATCCAATATTTGATTATCAGAATTTATATCTACAACTTGGTCATCAGTTTTTGTGATACTTATTTGTGTATAATAGGCACAAAATCCGTATACCGTAGATTTTTCCACAGGAGTGCACGTCATGGTGAATCTTTTTATTGCAGTATAAGGAATGTCCAATACAAGATCGGGGTGGGACGGATCGTTATAACCTTGCCCTGTTTCTCCTTTATAGGGGGTATATTCATCAGGTTCCAAAACTACTGAAACATCGGAAGACGTTTCCGATAATACCGTTACGTTTGAAGTATATACATGAGTATTTGAGGTAAACCATGCAAAAGAAACCACAGTAAGCGCCAACACCACGCCCACGACCACTAGCTGTATGATAACAAGCATTAAGCTTTTTTTCACGAGTCCTCCACTATATAAGTTTACATCTTATTATAACATAGTATCAATAATATGTAAATTTGAGGTAAAAAGATAATATTGAAATGAATATGTAAAAATTTAGTAAAAAGGCGGCGTAAATAATAAACGCCGCCTTTATATGATTAGTTGTTAGTTATTTAATCAGCCTCTCCCATGCTTTCTAAAATAATCTCTTTCTTTTCTATTGGGGTTAATTTTGTTCCTTTGGGGATAGGTTTGCTGTCGCCGTGTTTTACAAAGAACATAATTACGATTGCGATAGCTACCGCAACAGCGCTGTATGCGAACAAGTATCTCATACCAAAATTGTCCATTACAAGACCAGAGAGCATTGGCGTTATTGCTTGAGCGCTCATTGTAGCGGTATAATAAAAACCGGTGTATTTTCCAACGTCTTCTGCTTTGGAAAGTTCTACAACCATAGGGAACGTATTAACGTTTGCTATAATTAGGCCGAAACCAGTAATCAAATAGAATGTGCTAAAAAGTACCGCGGGAAGTAAATAATTTGTTGACTGTTTAACAAATAACAGCAAGAGTATATAGCTTATTACGGCTAGTCCAAAGCCAAACATTATAGATTTTCTACGACCTATTCTAGTTGCTAAGAAGCCTACCGGAATAAATGCAATTGCGCTTACGGCCATGCTAACGCCGCTAACAATACTTGCTACACTAGAAGGCAGGTTAAGCGCTTTAGTACAATAAATACTCATACTACTGCTTACTGCATTGTATCCGATAAACCACATAAAGATTGAAGCAAGAATAAGAAGGAAGGATTTAAATTTTGCCTTTTCTTCGGGGCTTTTATCTTTGTAGGATATTTTTTTATTATCATTTACTTTGTCGTCAGACGCTTCATCTATACCGTATTCTACACAAATTTCACGACATTCTTTTACTAATTTCTTTTCCTTGACTAAAAACAAGAACAGAGCAAGAAGCAGAAGCATTGTGCCGGCAACCGCAGCAAATATAATAACATAATTATAAGGGCTATTTTGCATTAGCGTTATGGTGTAGATAATAAATGCAAGCACGCTCCCTACGCCACCGGCAAGATTTATGATAGCGTTGGCAGGACTTCTTAACGGTTTGGGAGTAACGTCAGGCATAAGCGCAACCGCAGGGGAGCGGAATATTGCCATTGCGAGCAAGCAGACAAACAATATAATCATATAAGCAATCAAACTGTTTGTGCCTGTTTTTGTCGATAAAACCTGTTCGTTTACTTGTTCACTAATCCATACTTTCATACCGCTTGAAACATATTTGTTGTAATCGCCATTTTCTTTGCTAAGCGCAGAATATGCTTCTTTGCTAATCGGCTCACCATTATATTTATAGGTATTTTTAAATAGTCCATTTTTCTCTAAGTGGTTGTATCGTATATTAATAAATTGCTCTTTGGAAATATTGTTAGTCTCAAGATATTCGATGTCACAATAACGAGAATCGCTATAAAATGAAGTTAGACGCTCGGTCATAATGGCGGGATTTTGGCTTATTTCCATGAGATAGCTTTCCCGTAATTCATTGCTGTTATCAGCTTGAGATTTGGCAGCTATAGGCACAAACACCATACATAAAACAGCGGCAATTGTGCCAACTACTATAAATGGAGTACGTCTGCCATATTTATTAGCAAATTTACCTTTAGCAGAGTCGCTCAGTTTGCCGAAAAGAGGCAACATAAACAAAGCAAGCAAGTTGTCAAGTCCCATTATAAGACCACGCCACGTATTGCTTAGTCCATAAGCATTTTCCAGTAATAATGGCACCACAAAATCGTATGTGGACCAAAATAAACATATAATGGCAAAGGCAAGGCCTACCTTTGCTGTTTTAGGGACATCAAGCTTCAGTTTTTTTTCAAAAACTGCAGATTCGCTATTCATATATATCCTCCAAGATTTATTTAATAATATTATTATATATTATTCCTATATAATTAACAAGATAAAAATATTTTTGATGGATGGATAAAAAAAGAGCAGCGAAAAAATGTAATTTTTACAAAAAGGAACATTTTTCCGTGATGTTTGCATAAATATTATTGAAAATATATAAACTCTATGTTATAATTCAATTACAAACCCAAAATTATGGGGGTGTTTTAGATTCGACTTGTACGCAAGGGAAGATTAAGCATACCGAAGGCTCGTCTTCGTAAAAACGGAAAACTAAAATTAAACGCTGAAAATAATAATTTTGAGCTAGCTGCCGCTTAGGCAGCCGTCGTGTAGGGAAGTTCCACGGTCTTTACGTCGACGTCGGTAGTGGAGAACGATACTTGTGAGCTGTCTCGTAGCAGGTGTTGACTTAGAGGCTTGACAGAGGGTAAGTTTGCCAGATTGACAATCCCTCGTGACAAAATTTCAATCTTGATAAGTATGTAGAAAGATCTTTTTAACCGTGTAAGAACAGGAGTGCAATTCTCCTCATCTCCACCAATAAGAAAAAACCGTCTAATAAAGGCGGTTTTATTCATTTATAATCACTTTTTAGATATTAATTTTGTTCTTTGGTACAATAATCATATT
>DATFIH010000101.1:0-10341 GCA_035270205.1 Clostridia bacterium
GAAAAAAGCGTTGATTTGCTTAACAACTATTCGGAATTTGGTTATAAGATAGCCGAAGTATTGCCTAAATTTGGCGAAGATGGTATCAGTTTGGATAACACCACTTGCGTGCTTAAAGGAAAAGATATTTATAATCACTTAGTTGGCAGTGAAAAAATATATATTTTTGTTGCGACGCTTGGCTATGGCATTGATAGAATTATTAGGTCTTTTGAGGTATGTGATTTGAGCATTGGCTACTATATTGATACACTCGCAGGCGTTCTTGTCGAAAAACTTTGTGACTATGTAAATAGCAAAATAGCTCTTGCAGAAAATGGAAAAGAAATAACTGGGCGGTTTAGTTGCGGTTATGGTGATTTTCCGTTAGATACGCAAAAAGATATACTAATACTTCTAAACGCTGAAAAAGAGTTGGGGATAAAGCTAACCGACGGCGGTATGATGACACCTTCAAAAACCGTAAGTGCGGTTATAGGTATAGGCAAAAAAGGCGAGCTTAACAGATGCGCTATTTGTACAAGAAGATATGAATGCAAAGGAAACGAATGCGGTGATTGATTTTACTAAAGAATTATATTTGGATGGCGGTATGGGCAGTCTCTTGATGGAAAGAGCCAATATGCCAATAGGGTATGCGCTTGAAAAGCTAAATATTACCAAGCCCGATATTGTAAAAAGCGTACATAATGATTATTTAGCAAGCGGAAGCGATGTAATTTATACCAATACTTTTGGCTTGAACCGTTATAAGTTTGATACAGACGAAATTGTGCAACTTATAAGCGGCGGAATAAATATAGCTAAAGAATGCGCAACTAATTATAAAGCATATGTAGCATTCGATATTGGGCCGCTAGGCGTTTTGATAGGCGATGGCGGTATAACAGAAGATGAAGCTTATGATGCGTTTAAAGAAATAATAACATTTGCTGGTGACACTACCGATTGTATTGTTATAGAAACTATGACCAATCTTGCCGAAGCAAGGATAGCAACGCTTGCCGCTTTGGAAAATTCTAAACTGCCAATTATGGTTTCTATGAGCTTTCAAGAAGATGGAGTATCTGTATTTGGAAATCCGATTGAATGCTTTTTAGAAGTGATTTCGGGGCTTGGCGCGCACGCTTTAGGAATAAATTGTACCCTGGGCGCAAAAGAAATGCTACCGCTTGTAAAAAAGGCGGTAAATTATACGGATAAGCCTTTTTTTGTAAAACCTAATGCAGGAATGCCTGTTTGGGAAAACGGTAAAACTGTATATCATACTGATGCTGAGCAGTTTTCATATTATGCGTCACAAGTAAAAAAATATGGTGTTAAGATAGTTGGCGGTTGTTGCGGAACGACTCCTGATTTTATTGAAAAAACTAAGGATAAAATGTCGAAACTTGTTGCCACAGATACCAAATATCGTAAAAAAAGCGTTATTTGTTCGGCGTATAAGTATCTCGAAATTGATTCACCAAAAATTATTGGTGAAAGAATAAACCCAACCGGTAAAAAGGTTTTCCAACAAGCTTTGCGCGATGAAAATTGGGCATATATTTTAGAACAAGCTGTAGACCAGCAAGAGTCAAAAGCCGATATTTTAGACGTAAACGTAGGAATAAACGGAATAGACGAGCCTAACGTTTTGGCTACAGTTATAGAAAAACTGCAAAACGTTACTACTTTACCGCTTGTTATTGACACTACCAATATTTTGGCGCTAGAAAAGGCTTTGCGACGTTATAACGGTAAAGCGATAATAAATTCTGTAAACGGAACGGATGAAAGCATTAGCAAAGTGTTGCCGTTAGCTAAAAAATACGGCGCAGCTTTGATTGGACTTACCATTGATGAAAGCGGAATACCGCAAAAAATTGGTGACAGGGTAAACGTAGCAAAGAAAATTATTGACAAATGTAATGAAATAGGTATCAATAATGCTGATATATATATAGATACGTTGACTATGGCGGAAGCGTCAGGAAAGGGCAATGCGCTATGTACTTTAGGAACATTGAAAGATATTAAAAAGCTAGGTGTGAAAACCGTACTGGGAATAAGCAACGTATCATTTGGTATGCCACAAAGAGCAGATATCAATGCTAAGTTTATGCAACTTGCATTAAACGCCGGGCTTGATTTATGTATTATTAATCCCAATTTGATAGGTATGAGTGGAAGCAAAGAGGCTGAAAACTTTTTACTTGCAAAGGACAATTCTTGCGAAAAATACATTGAATATGCAATGAATATCCAAGAAGAGGTTAAAACGGTAAATGTAGGCGAAAAGACGCTTGGCCACGCTGTTATAACAGGACAAAGAGAGCTTGCCGGCGAGATATGCACGTCACTTGTAAATACTATGGAACCACTTTGTATCGTCGATAAGTACCTTATCCCCGCGCTCGATAAAGTGGGTGACTTGTATGAAAAAGGCAAATTGTTTTTACCTCAATTAATTGCTAGCGCGGAAGCGGCAAAGACTGCTTTTGCTATTTTAGATAAAGTAATTGTTAAAAATCCAGACGAAAAGCAAAAAGTTTTTATTATAGCGACTATTAAAGGTGATATTCACGATATCGGAAAAAACATTGTTAAAGCTGTGGTCGCTAATTATGGATACAAAGTTGTTGATCTTGGAAAGGATGTTGATTTTCCGATTATTTTAAATGCAGTAGCAAAATATTATCCTTGCACCTTGGGATTATCCGCATTAATGACTACAACTGCAAGCAATATTGAGCAGGCAATACAACTGGTCAAAGAAAAGTTCGATATTCCTATACTTGTAGGCGGTGCTGTGCTAACCAAAGAATATGCATCAAAAATTGGCGGTATCTACTGTCAGGATGCTAATGATGCCGTCAAAAAGCTTAAAGAAATCTATATTTAAATTATCTATCTATCCTAATATTGTAAGTACTGTTGCGAGTAGTGAGCATATTGTTGCTACGGACACAACGGTAAGAATCAATATTCCTTTTATTGTTTTTGTCATAAATGTCCTCTTTATGTACTAATTTAGATTTTATCACTAAGACAGAGTAAAGTAAAGCATTATTTTTATTTTTACCACACAAGGGGGCTTTTGCTATGTCAAAAGCCCATTTTAGCGGAATATCAATCATATTATGTAATACTTTGAGTGATTATATTTGCATTTTACTCTTTTGAAGAGTTATAATATTGTTTGTGATTTTAAAACAGAGGATAATTTATAAATAATGGAAACGCAAAGAATTATTGATATACACGCGCATATTTATCCGGAAAGGATAGCGACAAAAGCCGTTAGCGCAATAGGAAATTTTTATCAGCTGGATATGGCTGCAAAAAAAGGTACAGTTATAGAACTTAAAGAGTTGGCGCAAAAGTCGAATGTTGTCAAAATTGTAGTTCATTCGGTAGCCACGAATACAAAACAAGTCTTTGCTATAAACAATTTTGTAGCCAATGAAGCAAAAAATGAAAGTATGTTTATCCCGTTTGCGACTCTTCATCCAGATATGACAAAAGAAGAATTGGTTGCGGAAATATCTAGGTTTAAAGAACTAGGGATGCAAGGTATCAAACTTCATCCCGATTTTCAAGAGTTTGCAATAGACGATAAAAGAGCATACGCTTTATTTGAACAGTTAAGCGGTGAATTGCCAATTCAGATACATACAGGTGATACAAGAAAGGTTTTTAGTCATCCATCTCAAATGGTCAAAGCGGCAAAAGCTTTTCCGCACATAAGATTTATTGCGGCGCATCTTGGAGGTTATTCGGAATGGGCAGATTATCGCTTGTACGCCGATACTGAAAACGTATATTACGATTGTTCTTCCTCGCTTGCTTTTATATCAGAAAAACAAGCTGCCGAAATTATTACTTTTTTAGGCGAAGACAAAGTTATGTTTGGCACAGATTTCCCGATGTGGAACTATGAGGGTGAATTAAGTTTACTTGACAAAATACCGCTTACAAAAGAAGCTAAGCAAAAAATTCTTTTTGACAATGCCAACAAGTTTTTTAATTTAGGTTTATAAAAATGAAAAATACGCCGTGGTTATTGTAATAATAACCTTAAGCGCACTTATCATTTTTGGTATACATAATCCTAATTTTTTATTTACTTACGTCTGCACATTACTAATGCGGCTATACTCATTATTATAGCAATTATGCTAATTATTAAAGAAGCTATTATCATAATATTTTTTTGAGATGCGAATAAAAAACGTTGAAGTATTTTTATTACACCCTATAAACCTCCTTTTTTCGTATTTGGTATATTCCACCCATTCTTAGTTATTATGTATAAATTTGCAAAGAGTATTATTTTTTTTCCAAAGCAAATATACTAAAGCTACAGATAATGGATATTACCAAATAAAAAATGCGGTTTAATCTAAAACATCTTCGATATTAATGAATTCTTCAATTTCAGTTGGCTCATTTTCGACAGGGAAAAACTTGATAAGCTGTTCAAATCTTGCTGATTCTTTAGTAACTTTTTCTATGCTGGCTGTGTTGTCATCGTATAAAATGATAAAATTATAAGTATTAAGAGCATTGTCGCTTACTTCGTTGGACAGTTCTAGATATGTTTTACTTACCATACCGCCAAGATAATTTTTACTTCTTTTATTGCCCATTATATAAACTTTTTTTATGCTTTTTGTTTTTTGCAGTGCTGCGGTGAAAATTTCCAGTTTTAAAAGTTTGGGCTGTATGATTATACCGACTTGCTTATTTTGTTCTATATTTATAGTAAGCGTGTTGCTTTTTGCGCCAAGTATTTTGCACGTTATTTCGTGCTTTCCGTCGCTAAGTGTGTATTCTTGATACTTTCCTTCGGCTATTTTATCGATAGCAATTCCATCTATATATAGTCGCGCTTTTAATATAGATTGTAGAAAAGATTCGTTAAAATATACAAAAAAGTTATTTGTGGATTCTTTATCAATATTAATATGTTCTATTTTTTTCATTATATCTCCTAAAGTCTTTTTTAAATATATGCGCTATGCATATGTTCTATTAATAATTTTGTATATTTTGTCTAATCTTTATATAAAATGTCGTTAAATTGGTTAGGTCTTTAATTTATAAGTAATCGTAAGCAACAAATCGCCAAATTCTGTCACGATAGGACTTTTCGGCATAGTCTATACCAATTCGGGGCGTTTTGTCGTATATGGGCGTAAAAACAACTTTAAACGTTTTATTATTTGGTTATTCACAAACAGCATTGATTATGTTATAATGTTTTAAACAATATAAAGGAAAAAATATTTTATGTTTAAAAAAATCTTAGTACTAATTTTTGCATTTTTACTTGTATTAAACGTTACAATATTTGCAAGCGGATGTGATAAAGAAAAGCCAGAGAGAATCGCCGTAGACAATATTTATAGCGATACAGGTTATGTAGATTATGCAAAGGAAGCATTTTACGATATAGAAAAATATCCCGAACTTGCTTCACACGGGCTGTTTTGGACAAAATGGAACGACGAGACACAAGCTATTGAAAGAGTCAGAGCAAGCACACAAGAGGGCGCAGCGCTTGTAGACCCGTCAAAACCTACTGTTATTTTTGTTCACGGTATGATGGCTGGTTCTTACGGATTAAATAGTCAAGAAAATTTTTATTTAAGCAGTATAGTAACCAGACCTGCAGAGTTTGGCTTAGATTCAGGCAGAGTGTCACTTATAAAACTATGGATGGATGAAGGCTGGAACGTAGCGGTTTATATTTGGAATGCGTTTTCCGCCGAAGGACTTAATTTTGGCGCAGTTGAAGCTAAAATATGGTCGGTGGACGGCTCGCAAAAAGTTAGTCATCGCAATCCTAGCAATGAGCTTGTTTATGGCGCATCCGAATATTCTATTGCGGAAAACTTCGCTGCCGATTATATCCGCGCGATGAGATTGTTACCGTCGACTATGGGTGATAATGAAATACGTGTTACAGGACATTCTATGGGCGGAGTACTTAGTACAACGTCGGTATTTTTGATAAATGAACTTGCACGCAATGGGCAACTACCTATAAAACAGGCACCTGACAGACTTGCTCTTTTAGATCCTGGGTTTGGCGTAAAAATAGTTATTGAAGGCAAAACATTACTAAGTAGCGAAACTGACTTTACAATTAATTGGTCAAAGAAGCCTCTTTATAACAAAGGCACCAGCGAAACTATGATAGAGTTGGTAAAAGATATGACGGCAAGCGGCATTGTTATAGAATATTATGCCTATAAATCAAGCTGGGCAATGGTAAGTATACCTCCTGAAATTTTGACTGAGCTAAATACATATTCTACATTTGTTTTTTTAGATCCCGATTATGGTAGCTATAATAGTAGATTTAATTATGCAAATCAAGCTCACACTATGATACATATGTGGTATTTAACGTCGATAGCGTTCCCGCCTGTAAAAGATATTACCGACGGAGAGCAGGACGGTGTATATGCACTTTCAGCATCCACGCCTACCGATTATATGAAAAATAATTTTGTGGGTGTAAGATTCAACATGGCTCAAGGCGAAAAAACGCTCCCGTCATCGGATGATTTGTTTGTAAGAGTGGAGTAGTTCTTCTTATCAAAAATCATAAATTAACACCTTTAAAAAGCTCGTAAAGGGCTTTTTTTTAATTGTATTGTTTATCATTTAAATAAAAATTAAAGAAAAAAGATTAATATAACGCATATTTGCCCAATACTAAGCTAATGAAAACCAAACAAAAAAGCAAAGAAACTTTCTTTTATATACTGATAGGATTAGTAGCAGGATTTGTAAATGGTATTTGGGGCGGAGGCGGCGGAATATTTGTCGTACCGCTTTTAGTATATCTTATGAAATATGAAGAAAGGAAGGCTCACGCTACTGCAATAATAATAATTTTGCCCTTGTGTATAGTAAGCGCAATAACCTATATAGTTCAAGGAATATACAATTTTCCATTAACGCTAAAAACAGGTTGCGGAGTGGTCGTAGGGGGGATATTGGGTACATTTTTACTAAAGAAATTTTCCAATAATGCACTGGCTTATTTATTCTATACGGTGATGATAGTCGCCGGAGCAAGAATTCTTTTTATGTGAGGAAAACACTTTATGCAAACTTTTTTATTTATCTTAATAGGAATTATATCAGGTGTGCTCGGTGGCATGGGTATGGGGGGCGGCACGATTTTGATACCATTGCTAACTATTTTTTTTCACGTGCCGCAAAATATAGCGCAGTCAGTTAATCTTATTGCGTTTATCCCGATGTCAATCGTTGTTACTGTTATTAACGTAAAAAGCAAAATGATAGAAAAAAAAGGCTTGATAAAAATGATTATTCCGGCTATTTTTACAGCAGTAGTGGCATCTTTGCTTGTAGGCAGAACCAAAAACGAAATCTTACAAAAAAGCTACGGAATATTCCTTATTGTTGTTGGCGTATTTTTTATAATAATCACCACTTTAGATATAATCAAGAAAAAACGAGAAAAAGAAAAAAACAAAGAAGAAATAAAATAAACTTTCATTGCAAAAATTCAGCTATTGATTTAAATTGTTTATAGTAAATATAATTTTGTAAAATAAAGAATGCAAATAGATAATCTTAATATCTAAGCAAAACCATGTAAAATATACTTATTATAAGGCTTGCACCATTGATTAATAAAGGTGTGACACATCCAAAAAATATTAAAATCAGCTAGAATTTTCGATAATTATCCAAGCAAATAGATAACAGAAAAAGCAAGGTAAAAGTGAAAAAGCAACTTAAATTTTACATTTTATAGAATAAAAGAGTCTTTTTCATTGATTTATAATAAAAAAAATGTTAGAATATGTCGTATAAACAACAAAAACAATTTTTTGACGGGTTATGATAGCGTCGTTATATATTCGTTGATGATTGAGGAATTTTATGCGGAAAAAGAATATCGTTATTTTTGCAACAGCAATTTTGTTACTTATCAGCTTGCTTGTCGCGTGCAACGGTGAAGCGGATGTCAATCTTACTTTTATTGTTGATGGTGAAGTTTATGAAACCATAGATAGAAGTAACGTGGAGGTCACACTTCCTCAAAATCCTATTAAAGAAGGTTATACCTTTAATGGTTGGTATGCTGCTGATAACATATTTCCAAATGGGGACACCCCTACAACTATACCTTCAGGCGATTTGGTATTTTATGCTAAATGGACTCTAAATCAATATACGATTAGCTTTGTTTCTAATGGTGGAAGCGAAGTATTAGCGATTATTCAAGATTATGGGACAGACGTATTAGCTCCAGTTGAACCAATTAGAGAAGGTTATACCTTTAATGGTTGGTTTGCTGACAATAATACATTTTTAAATGAATACACCTTTACAACTATACCTTCAAATGACTTAACATTATATGCTAAGTGGACTATCAATAACTATACTATTAGCTTTAATGCAAATGGTGGAAGTGAAGTAGATAGTATCACCAAAGAGTATGGTACAGCATTGCCAGCTTTTGATAATCCAATAAAAGATTATCACACCTTTAGTGGATGGTATACCGATAATCAAACTTTTGAGAGTGAATTTACTTTTAGCACTATGCCTGCACAAAATATTACCCTTTATGCTAAATGGACAGCTTACAAGTATACTCTTAGCTTTGTTACAAATGGTGGCAGTGAAGTAGATAGTATTACCAAAGATTATGGCACAAACGTAATATCTCCAGTTGAACCAACTAAGGAAGGCTACACCTTTAAAGGCTGGTTTATTGATAACAACACTTTTTTAAATGAATACACTTTTACAACTATACCTTCAAATAATGTTGAGTTATATGCTAAGTGGACAATTAACAATTATACTATTAGCTTTAACGCAAACGATGGCAGTGAAGTAGATAGCATTACTCAAGATTATGGGACAGAGGTAGTTGCTCCAACTTGCCAAAAGGAAGGTTATAGCCTTGATGGTTGGTATGATGAAACGTTAACAACAAAATATGATTTTACGACCATGCCAGCCGATGACTTTACGTTATATGCTAAGTGGACAATTAACAAGTATATTATTAGCTTTGTCGCAAACGGTGGTAGTGAGGTAGACAGTATTAGTAAAGACTATGGTCAAGATGTAGTCGCTCCAACCAATCCACAAAAAGAAGGTTATACCTTTAATGGTTGGTATACTGACAACGGCACGTTTTCAAATGGATACACTTTTACAACTATACCTTCAAAAAACGTTGAATTATATGCTAAGTGGACTATAAACGAGTACACTCTTAGCTTTAATGCAAATGGTGGCAGTGAAGTAGATAGCATTACTCAAGATTATGATACAGAATTGCCAGCTCTTAATAATCCAAACAAAGATTATCACACCTTTAGTGGATGGTATACCGATAATAATACCTTTAGAAATGGTTTTACATATAGAAATATGCCTGCACAAAATATTACCCTTTATGCAAAATGGGAAGCCAACACATACACACTTAGCTTTGATACAAACTGTGATAGTGAAATAGTCGCGATTACTAAAGCTTATGGCGCAGCCTTAGCAGCTCCTGTTAGCCCAATTAGGGAAGGTTACCGCCTTGATGGTTGGTATGACGAAGCGTTAACAACAAAATATGATTTTACGACCATGCCAGCTTATAACTTTACTTTATATGCAAAATGGACTATAAACGAGTACACTCTTAGCTTTAATGCAAATGGTGGCAGTGAAGTAGATAGCATTACTCAAGATTATGATACAGCATTGCCAGCTTTTAATGATTCATCAAAAGATTATCACACCTTTAATGGCTGGTATACCGATAATGGAACTTTTGAAAGTGGATTTACATTTAGCGCTATGCCTGCAAAAAATATTACACTATATGCTAAGTGGGCACCCAATAAGTATAATGTAGTTTTTTACTTTTGGAATGAATTGGAGCAAGTTTACAAGCAAGAGGACGAAATAGAAGTAACCTATCAAGAAGAGATAAGCATTTCTCAATTTTCAAAAGAAGGTTATAGCATAGACCTCATATGCAAAGTTGGAGATGAAACACGAGCATGGGATTCAAATGCCATTATGCCCGGCTATGATTTAGAGGTTTATGGTAATTATATAATAAACCAATACACTATATTATTTAATAGTCGCGGTGGTTCAATCATACCGTCAATAAAGCAAGACTATGGCACACAAGTGGTAGCACCGACTGATCCAACAAAAACAGGTCACACTTTTAGCGGTTGGTATACCGATAATAATTCCTTTGAGAATGAATACATATTTACAACGATACCTGCATCCAAGGTTACTTTATATGCTAAATGGACTGTAAATCAATACACTGTGAGC
>DATFIH010000102.1:0-2439 GCA_035270205.1 Clostridia bacterium
GGCATAATCTCGTACAAGAAAGTAAAATCATACAATCTGGATGAATACGTTGGCTTGGGTGAAGGCGATGAGCAAAGCTACGTTGAGTTTATGCACAACAATCTTTTTCATCATATTGATATTGATTTGCAAAACACATATTTACCAAACGGAAAAGTAGGCAATGAGCAAGCTTGCGCTTATTATAACGAGCTGTTAAAAAATGCCGAGATAGACGTTCAAATACTGGGTATCGGTGGCAATGGACATATTGCTTTTAATGAGCCGGGAACGCCGTTTGATTCGGTTACTCATATTATAGAATTGACAGCAGAAACAATAAGTGACAATGTAAGGTTTTTTGCATCGATAGACGATGTTCCGACTAAAGCTATTACTATGGGTATAGCCAACATTATGGCGGCAAAATCCATAATCATACTAGCTAGCGGAAAGAACAAAGCTGACGCTGTTTATTGCGCTATAAAAGGTGAGATAAATACAATTTGCCCCGCCTCTATATTAAGGACGCACGAAAACGTGACCTTTATTGTTGATGAGGATGCGGCAAGTAAAATAAACTAAAGTGAGGAAGTATATGAAAAGCGATATCGAGATTGCGCAAAGCGTAAAGATGTTACCTATTAGCGAAGTAGCAAAAAAAGCGGGAATTCCCGAAGCAAATTTGGAATACTACGGCAAGTACAAAGCAAAAGTTGATTTTTTGGCACCTTGTGAACGTGCAAAAGAAGGTAAATTAATCCTTGTTACCGCAATAACGCCAACACCTGCGGGGGAAGGCAAAACTACCACAACAATAGGGCTAGCAGACGGACTTAGTATTATAGGTAAAAATGTAGTAGCTGCATTGCGTGAGCCGTCATTAGGTCCTGTATTTGGAGTGAAGGGCGGAGCCGCTGGTGGCGGATATGCGCAAGTTGTACCTATGGAAGACATCAATTTGCACTTTACAGGCGATTTCCACGCCATAGGCGCTGCAAACAATTTGCTTGCAGCTATGCTAGACAACCATATTCATCAAGGCAACGCACTTAATATAGACGCAAGGAAAATAACTTGGAAAAGATGCGTTGATATGAACGATAGGCAATTAAGGAATATTGTAAACGGTTTGGGCGGTAAAGCTAACGGTGTACCAAGAGAAGATGGTTATGACATAACAGTAGCGTCGGAAGTTATGGCGATACTTTGCCTAAGCAATGACATAAGCGATTTGAAGGAAAGATTGTCAAACATCATCGTTGCCTACACATATGATGACAAACCCGTAACCTGTGGACAACTGCGCGCGGCAGGAGCTATGACGGCACTGCTAAAGGATGCATTAAAACCAAATCTTGTACAAACTTTGGAAGGAACACCTGTATTTGTCCATGGCGGACCTTTTGCTAATATTGCACACGGTTGCAATTCGGTTATGGCAACGAAAATGGCATTAAAACTTGGCGATTATGTAGTAACAGAGGCAGGGTTTGGCGCAGACTTGGGCGCAGAGAAATTTTTAGATATAAAATGCCGTGTTGCAAATCTCAAATGCTCCGCAGTTGTCGTTGTTGCGACGGTGCGCGCACTTAAAATGCACGGTGGAGTGCTTAAATCCAATCTAAATAGCGAAAATACCGAGGCGCTTGTCAAGGGTATACCCAATCTGTTAAGGCACGTTGATAACATTAAAAATCGTTTCAATTTGCCCGCAGTAGTTGCGATAAACCGTTTCCCGACCGATACCGATTTGGAAATAAGTATTATAGTAGAACATTGTAAAAAGCTAGGTGTAAACGTAGTTCTTTCCAATGTATGGGAGCAAGGCGGAAAAGGCGGAGTGGAACTTGCAAAAGAAGTAGTAAAACTTTGCGAAAAAGATAATAACTTTTCATATATCTACGACTTAAAAGATACGATAGAAAACAAGATTAAAGCAATAGTTACCAAAGTTTACGGTGGCTCAGGCGTGGAATTTTCTACTCAGGTAAAAAAACAAATAGCACAACTTGAAAGTCTAGGATACGGCGATTTGCCAATTTGTATGGCAAAAACACAATATAGTTTTTCCGATAATCCTACACTTTTAGGCGCGCCGACAAACTTTACAGTCACAATAAAAAGTATTAAGCTGTCGGCAGGAGCAGGGTTTATCGTTGTACTTACAGGAGATATAATGACAATGCCTGGTTTACCCAAAGTGCCTGCGGCAGAAAATATAGACGTGGACGAAAGAGGATTTATTACAGGACTGTTTTAATAATAATCCCTTTATTTTTACGCACAATAAGCATATAAGTAAAGGAGAAGTTATGAAAAATAAATATATAGCAGCGCTACTTGCCATATTTCTAGGATTGTTTGGCGTCCATAAGTTTTATCTAGGGCAAAAAACTGCCGGCATTGTATACCTTATCTTTTTCTGGACAGGTATACCCGAAATACTAGGGATAATAG
>DATFIH010000103.1:0-4096 GCA_035270205.1 Clostridia bacterium
ATTATACATATTGGGCGCGAAAAGCTCCCAACCCCTTTTTTTGCAAGGAGAATAACAATGGCCGAAAAAAATAACCAAATGGTTGCTAGCGCAGATTTCGATAAGGAAAAAAATGTTGGACTAAACGCCGACTCGCTTTCGTATATTTGTGACTATTGTGGCAAAGTAAACCAGATAGGAGCGTCCCGTTGCGTACGTTGCGGTAAAAGGCGTCCGCGCAGTGAGTATATTGGCGCAATGAATAAGTTGAAGACAGCAAAATCCATTAAGTCGGAATATCTTGAGGAACAATACAAGATAGAAGAAGAAAAAAAGGACGTAGCACAACAACAACTTGTAAGACTTGTAGAAAACAGGGTAGAGGAAGAAAAACAAAGTATTTACGCCCAAGAAAATTTGCGTGTAGAACAAGAAAGAGAAGCTATCAAAAAATCCACAGCAAGAGATGCTGTATTGCGTATAATAGCGGCAGAAAAAGTTGCTGAGGACAAGATTAAAGAAGCTGAACAAAGAGCCGATGACGCAATTAAAGGGCGTGCTAGAGAAATCGATAGCATTATTGATGAAGAAAAGAAAAAGGTGCTAGAGGTTGCGGCGCAAAAAGTTGTTGCCACAAGAGCGGGTATTGAGGAAGCTGCGAGAGAGCAGATAGAAGCAAACAAAAAGATTGCTGATAGATTTGTAAAAGATACTGTAATTGGCGAACGTGATAAAGCTGAGCGCAGCGCCGCAAGAAGAGCCGTTCTACAAATAATTGCAGCAGAAAAAGCAGCTGATGAAAAGATAAATACTGCTAAAGACGCTTTACAACAAGCGGCGGTGGAAAGAATAATTGAAGAAAGAATTCTTGCAGATAAGGAAGCATCGAGCAGATACCTTGCCGAAAAACAAGCAATAGAAAGAGCTGCTGATGAAAGAATCAAAGCAGAAAAAGAAATAATGAAAAAATTGCTAGAGGGCAGACAAAGTACATTTGGTGGCAATTATCAATCAGCAAATAGCGGGTTAAATCCACAGGCAAATTATGTACAGCCACTTACAATTGTGCCTTATGTAAATTCCAATCAACCGGTATATCAATACAGACCTAATCAGGTTTATAAATTTGTTCCAAGACAACAACAAGTTGAAACAAACAACAAAAAACTAATGGGTGAGGCAAACAATCAATGTACCGAATATAATGCTGTAGAGGATAAAAAAGTAAAAAGCAAGAAAGTAAGAGTTACCGCTATATTATCAATAATAATTGCTTTAGCTATATTAGTGTTGGGATTATTACCATTAACGCCTTTTAACTTTCTTCCCGAAAGCGGAATGCCGAATATAACAACAATTGTTGGAATTGCCAACTTTTCCATAAATGTTATGCTGGCAGTCGTTGGCTTTACCGCCTTTTTAGCTTTTGTAGCTATGGCTTTAGTGCAAAGCATTGTTAGAGTTGCACGAGCAAAGGCACAAGCCTTAGGTTTGGTAATACCTCTTTTGGCAGTTTTGGCAATAGGCGTTACTTTATTCGGACTAGAAGAGGGAGCTATAGCATTAATGCCGATGGTGTTTGGAACGCTAACTATTCTTCTTCTATTGTTTAATGTAATAGGCGGAAGCAAGCCTAAAAAAGCCAAATAGTAAAGATAATTAATAGTAGTCTTTGTTTTAAAGGCTACTTTGTTTAATAAAAAGGAGAGATATATGGCAAAAAAAAGTATTGAAGGGAGCAATTTGTCCACTAAAAGCATAGATGAGATGTCCGACATTGAGTTTATAACTTCAGCGGATTATCTTGCAAGTCCTTATTACCGAGCCTACGTTAGCGCAAAAGCAAGGATAGAAAGTGGGAACTATCAGCCATTAAGCAAAAGATACGATTTACCTTCATCATCTAAAGGAAGAAATTCACAATCTACAGCTTATGCAAAACCGATCAAAGGCGCTGTATACAGCAAAAAAAGAGGAATAACCCAATTTTTTATAATGCTGTTCATGCTGATTATTTTAGCTGTTGCCGTAGTTGGATTTTTTAATATTGCCAATATTGATTCTTACGTAGCTATTTATATTGAGCCAGGAGTAACTGAAGAAACTAACATAAATATAGGTTTATTAGACCCTGTATTAGGTATTGTAAAGAAAATAGCAAGTGTTGATGTCGACAGTTTCTATTATGATAATTATATGTCTAATATTTCGGACAACGTAGATATTATGACCAAAGTTTCTTTATATGCAGTCCCAGTAGCAGCGTTGCTTATCATAATATGCGCTTTGATAGGTTTTTTCAAAGCTATTGTTGCGTTATGTTCCAAAAAACATTTGAACGGAATGTACAAAAAATATAAATTCGGTTTTTTAAGCATAGTAATGCTGCTTTGCGCTTTAATTCTCGTTGTGGGCGGTATTTTTGCAAGTGGAATGGAAATAGCTGCCATACTAGATTTTGTCTTACTAAACTCCACGGTGCTGTACGCAGGCTACGGTTTGTATGCCGTAGTTATACTGCCGATGCTGATGTTTTTGTTAAGTTGTGGAAGCTATAAGAAAGCTAAGGAATAAAGATATATTAAGCAAAAAAGGCAACGTAAGTTGCCTCAGACTGTCGACAAAGACCACTTTTTTTAGAGTGGTCTTTTAATTTTTAGTTTTGAAATGAAATTTTTTTGAAAAATGTAAACGAATTGCTTGTTTTTTCAATAAATGAAGTTATTTCTGCTCTAATTTTCTTCCATTTTGCTAATTTTTTCAAATTCATACATGCAAAGGTTAGATAAACTTGCATTTTTACCTTTTTCAATCCTCTTAACTGTGTATATCGCATACCATGTTTTTCTTTTGCATCCCCGAATACTCTTTCTATTGTTTCGCTTCTCTGTGGATAAAGTTCTTTCCATAGCGGCGTATGTCGTATTATTTCCGCTTCATCTAAATAATTAGTCCAGATATGGCGTGTTATTAACTTATTAAATAGTTTATTTTGTGTGCATTGCTCTCTTTGCTCACAATGTTGACAAGTTTTTGAGTTGCTTTTGTATTCTTTATATCCATCTTTATTTGTTGTTGAGTATTTGAGTATTTCTCCATTTGGGCAAACATAATGGTCATAATATTTATCATAGACATACTCGTATTTTTTGTAATAGCCCTTTTTTGTCATAGGTCTTTTATATGGTAAAATTGGTATTCTTTCATCATCTAATATTTGTTTGCATATCCATGGTGTTTTGTAGCCTGCGTCCAAAACGACATTTTCGATTTCGGGGAATTTAGTTTTGACCTTATTGTATACATCATCAAACACCACACTGTCATGAATGTTGGCTGGGGTGACCGTTGCAGTTAGTATGAAATTGTGTTTGTCGCAAGCGGTATGGGCAGAGTAAGCAAAAAGTTTCTCATGCTCTCCCTTATGGAATTCTCCAGATTCAGGGTCAGTTGTTGATTTGGTAATAGTTTTAATATTGTCATTGGGGTCATCATCTTTATTATTAAAAGGCTTCTTATCGTGTTGGATTCTATCTTCGGAAATTTCTTCTTCCAACAATTTCTTATATTTTTTTGTTTCGACTTTAACGAGTTCTTCCACCTTTTTCTTTTTGTTTGCGTTAGCTTTTATGTGAGTGGAATCAATGAATACAGAGGAAGCGTTTACAAATCCGCAACTAACTGCCTCATTAAGAATTTTATTAAAGATTCTTTCGAAAATATCTGTATCCTTAAATCTTCTTTCATAATTTTTACTAAAAGTACAAAAATGCGGAACTGTATCGTAAAAATCAAAACCTAAAAACCAACGGTATGCAAGATTGACTTCGATTTCTTTAACGGTCTGCCGCATACTTCTAATACCAAACATGTATTGAATGAGTACCATCTTGAACAATACAACAGGGTCAATACTAGGTCTTCCGAAATCGTCACAATACAAATCTTTAACTTCATCATAGATGAATCTAAAATCAATTGCATTAAGTATGCTTCGAACAACATGTTCCTTCGGGACTAATTCATCGATAGCGACAATTTGATATTGTCCTTTAGCTTTATCTAAATTTTTACTTAACATGATACAATCCTTTAATATTTATACTAAATATTATAT
>DATFIH010000104.1:0-11907 GCA_035270205.1 Clostridia bacterium
CCCTTTTACAATCAATACTACAATTAGTCTGATAAGTTATAATAAAACAAAAAAGACGGATAATCCGTCTTTTTTGTATCCATAGCTACTAATAAGGTCTATTATTTTATTTAAAGTAACGTTTCAAAAGGCCATTAAACGCTGCTCCGTGTCTTGCTTCATCTTTAGCCATTTCGTGTACTGTATCATGAATTGCATCATAATTTAGTTGCTTTGCGCGTTTGGCAAGTTCGAATTTACCCATACATGCGCCACTTTCTGCATCTACGCGCATTTGTAAATTTTTCTTGGTAGAATCAGTAACAACCTCTCCTAGAAGTTCGGCAAACTTTGCAGCGTGCTCAGCTTCTTCAAAAGCTATTCTCTTATAAGCAGCGGCAATTTCGGGATAACCTTCTCTATCAGCAACCCTGCTCATTGCAAGGTACATACCAACCTCGGTACATTCGCCGTTAAAGTTGGCTCTTAGTTCTTCTACGATATCTTTTTCTACATTTGATGCCTCGCCCAAAATATGCACAGTCGCATATTCCGCTTCACCTGATACTTTATTAAACTTAGCTGCCGTCGCATGACAAATAGGGCATTCCTCGGGTAGGGTATCTGCGGTATAACCACAAACAGAACAAACATATTTCATAATAATAAACTCCTTTTTATTTATTTTTCTATTTTACAGCCTGAACATAAGGCATTGTAATCTAAACTAAAATCTTCACCACCAATTTCTTTCAGTACAGAAAGCTGATCATCTTTTAGGAATATATCCTCAACCTTTCCGCATTTATAACATTTAAGGTGAGCATGAGCTGCTGTATGTCCATCATATCTATCTTTATCGCCATCAATATGTAATATTAGTACCTTATGATTTGCAACAAGGTCGTTAAGATTACGGTAAACAGTACCTAGACTAATATTTGGGATAACTTCTCTAACACCCTTGACAATCTCTTCTGCTGTAGGATGTGTATATACGCTATCTAAATACGCGATTATTGCTTCTCTTTGCTTAGAATAATTTTTCATATATTCCTTTTAAATCAGTAATCATTACTATTATTATAGATATAGTGATACAACGTGTCAAGCGTTTTTTTGAAAATTAGTAATTATTATTACTTTTGCTTATTGTAGCATACCAAAAACTGATATTTATCCAAAACAGTAACCTGTTCTTTTGTATTAATATCATAATATGCCTTATCTAAAGATTTTTTATCGCCTGTATTTGCTATCATCATAAGCCCGTCTCTGTCAATACAAATCATATTGTCTAAAGTTGTAATTTTAATGCTGCCGATAAAGTTTTGACGATATTTTTTTCTAAGCGTTCCCAAAAAACGATAGTGCGCAAGTATTTCATAATCTATATCATCCCACGCGAAAGGTCTACGGTTAATTGGGTCTTCAAAGCCCTCCATACCTATCTCATCACCATAATACACACTAGGTACGCCAGGTAAAAAGTACTGCAACAAACTTGCAATTAATAACCTTGCTTTACCCTTATTGTATTGGTACTCGAATAAACGGTATTTTAATCTGTCCTCTTTTGTAAGGTTGGTCAAATCAACTTCAGCAAGGGCATTAATTGCTCTAAACGTATCATGACTATCAATTAAACTTAAGGACGTATCCAAACTTTGCTTAGGATAATTCTCTACTATCGACATAACCTTATTTATAAAGGCTTCAGCATCGTTTTTTGTAACGTATTCTAAGATAGCCTCTTTGAACACATAGTTCATTACTCCATCTAATTCATTCCCATGAAAATACTTTCTTTCTTCGCCATATGAGTATTTGGTACTTGCATCTTCCCACACCTCGCCTATCAGCACAGCTTCAGGGTCGTTTTCCTTGATACAGTCATAGATTTTTTCTACAAATTCGCTCGATAGTTCATCTACAACGTCCAACCTCCAACCTTTTACGCCCATACTTTGCCATTTGTTGATTATTCCTTGCTTCCCGGCAATAAGTTCTTGATAACCTGTTGCCTTCCTATTTATAGTAGGCACGACTGTAATGCCCCACCAACAATCGTATTTGTCGGGGAACTCTTGAAAAGTATACCAGTCGTAATATTGGCTGTTTTTTGATTTATACGCGCCAATGCTGTCGTAATGTCCAAATCTATTGAAATATATACTATCAGCGCCTGTATGGTTAAAAACACCGTCTAAAATTATGCTAATTCCTTTGGCTTTTGCAGTATCTATCAGCATTTGAAATTCTTTTTCGCTACCTAAAAGACTATCTACCTTAGTATAGTCAGCTGTGTCGTAACGATGATTGCTGTTGCTCTCAAAAATAGGAGATAAATATATATAAGTTACTCCTAAGTCCTTAAGGTAATCAAGTTTACTTTGTATTCCCCTAAAATTGCCACCGTAAAAGTCATTAGCGCGGTACGTGCCGTCGATATCCATTATGGTGACTTCATCGTTCCATTTTTTCTTTACGCCGTATCTTGGCTCGGGCATAGTACCTAATTTGCAAAATCTATCGGCAAAGATATGATATACAACGCCGCCTTTTATTGTATCAGGCGTTGTGTAACCGGCATTATAAACAGTTAGTTGCCATTCCGGCATCCAGTCTTTTATGATAGCTTGTCCGTTTGTGTCTTTACCAACAAATAGCGTATGGATTCCTTTTGTGATTTCAAATCGATAAAAATAAGTACCGGCATCTTCTAAATTGAAATGCCCACAAAAATTGTCATATTCATTGACTGTATTGGTATATTCTAATTCTATCCTCATAAAAAAAGATGTGCTTCTTATTAGCAAAAACACTTTTTCAGCTTTTACATCATTTTTTACAGGGAAACAAATATCCACCCTTTGACAAGTTGCAACTGCGCCAAAGGGTGTTTTGTATGTTTCAAATAATGGATTATATAGAAGTGTATCGTTATACCTTTGTAAGGTTCCAAATGCGCGTAGCATATTCCTCCACACTTCTGTCTGCCGAGAAGAAACCAGCCTTTGCGATATTGACCATGCTCATTCTTCCCCAGCGATATTTATCTTTATACGCGTCATTAAGATTGTTATGAGCTTCTATATAGGGTGCAAAATCTGCAAGCGACATATAAGCATCAGCTATGCCACCTTTTCCGATAGTCAAGTTGTCAGCAATTTCAGCAAACTTAACCTTGCCTATACCTGAACGTAGCATATCAATAATTCTCTTTATGCGGCTATCTTGTGTATAATATGTGGTCGGATTGTAGCCTTCCTCATATAATTTTTCCACTTCATTTGCGCGCAAACCGAAAATAAACATATTTT
Source organism: Clostridia bacterium (assembly GCA_035270205.1). Classification (GTDB taxonomy): domain Bacteria; phylum Bacillota; class Clostridia; order Christensenellales; family DTU072; genus CAG-1782. The sequence continues at coordinate 3,303 of DATFIH010000104.1, forward strand.
CGTCGCCAACTCTTTCGTGTATTTCTACATTGGCTCCGTCCATAGTACCGATAGTGACTGCTCCGTTTATCATAAATTTCATATTGCCCGTACCGCTTGCTTCCTTGCCTGCGATACTGATTTGCTCACTAACATCGCTTGCCGGCATAATAATTTCTGCCAAGGATACGCTATAGTTTTCCAAAAATACTACTTTAATCTTGTCTTTAATATCTTTATCATTATTAATAAGGTCAGATAGCGCACAAATTAGTTTTATTGTTTGTTTAGCCATATAATAGCTACTTGCCGCTTTCGCTCCAAAAATAAAGGTGCGAGGAACAATATCAAGGTCAGGATTTTCTTTTAATCTACAGTATAGATCCATAATGTGCAAGCAATTTAAATGTTGACGTTTGTATTCGTGCAAACGTTTTACTTGTACATCAAAAATACTGTCGGGATTTATGTCGACGTTGTTGTGCTCTTTAATATAATTTGCCAATCTAACCTTGTTGGCTCTCTTAATTTCAAACAGCTCATCAATTGCTTTGTGATTATTTTGATACTTCAAAAGTTTTTCAAGTTGTTCTGCATTTTTCACCCAACCACTGCCTATTTTATCGTTTAAAAACTCTGTAAGCGCAGGATTAGCTTCGCAAACCCATCTGCGGTGTGTTATACCATTGGTGACGTTGGTAAACTTATCAGGTTCCATTTGATAATAATCGGAAAAAACGCTTTCTTTTAAGATATTACTATGCAAAGCGCTAACACCGTTTATCGTGTGGCTAGCTGCAAGGCATAGATTTGCCATTTTTATATGACCATCGCTCATTATCGCATTCTGCGCAATCTTTTCCCATTGATTTGGATATGCTTTCCAAAGTATGGCGCAATAACGTTGATTGATTTCGTTTACAATCTGGAAAATGCGTGGCAATAAGGATTGGAAAAGGTCTTTAGGCCAAGTTTCCAACGCTTCTTGCATAACTGTATGATTGGTATATGATATTGTATTTGTAATGACTTTCCACGCACTGTCCCAATCATATCCATAATCATCTAGCAAAATTCTCATTAGCTCCGGAATACATAACGTTGGATGGGTATCATTGATATGAATTGCCACCTTGTCGCTAAAATTTTCCAAAGACGGATTGTATTTTAAATGTTTTTTAATTATGCTCTGTATGCTGGCACTTACAAAGAAATATTGTTGGCGCAAACGTAAAGATTTGCCTTCATAATGATTGTCGGCAGGATAAAGCACTTTGCTTATAGCTTCCGCCATAGCTTTAGCCTCTATCGCTTTTACATATTCGCCCCTTGAAAACAAGTTCATATCAAAGCCCATAGGCGCACGCGCGCTCCATAGCCTTAGGCTGTTTACTGCGTCAGAGTCATAACCTGTGACGTTCATATCGTAAGGCACTGCAATTATAGTTGTTGCGCCCTTATGCTCAATACGTAGTTTCCCTTCTTCCCAGCTTTCTTCTACGCGTCCGCCAAACTTTACCTCAAAACTGTCCTCTTCTCTGGGGTTTAGCCACACGTCGCCGTTGGTTAGCCAATCGTCAGGCAACTCCATTTGCCAGCCATCAACTATTCTTTGTTTGAATATACCATAATCATAGCGGATGCTAAAGCCTCCTACTGTGTACCCTCGAGACGTTAAGCTGTCTACGTAAGCTGCCGCAAGTCTGCCAAGACCACCGTTTCCAAGTCCTGCATCGGGCTCAATTTCCATGAGCTCTCCAATATCAAAACCCATATCCTTAATTACTTCGGTTGCTGTATCAAGCATCTGACAATTATAAAGATGGTTTCTAAGCGACCTTCCAAGTAGGAACTCCATCGACATATAATAAACCTGTTTTTTGCCGTCAGATCTGATTCTTTTTTTAAACGTTACTCTTTTTTCCGTTATTAAATCTTTAACTACCAAACACAATGCTCGGTACATTATCTGTTTACTTGCTTCCTCGTAATTAACTCCAAACATTTTAGCTAGTTTTTGTTCAACTAACTCTCTAAATTCTTTGTTGCTAACTTTCATGTTCTTTTTCCTTCTCCTTAGTATTCATTATTTTATGCTTTTGTATAAATCTAAATATTCTTTGCCACTAACCTTCCAGCTATAATCGCCACTCATGGCATTTGCAACTACCTTTTCCCATTGTTCTTTATCTTCAAATGTTACCACAGCGCGCCTTATTGCGTCTAGCATATCATATGCATTATACGTTTTGAAAGTGAATCCGCGGCCTGTACCATCGATATGGTTAAATGGTGGAACTGTATCTTTTAATCCGCCTGTTTCCCTTACTATCGGCACACTGCCATAACGCATAGCAATAATTTGACTCAATCCGCATGGCTCGAATTTGCTTGGCATCAAGAACATATCACTACCACCATAAATTTTGCTGGCTATGTCTTGACTGAAGTTGATTATAACAGCAAGTTTATGGGAATAACGTTTTGCCATTTCTTGAAGCGCAACTTCATATTTCCAATCGCCGGTACCAAGTACTACCATTTGTAAGTCCATATTAAGGATTTCTTCTAAAACTTCCATAATAAGGTCAAGCCCTTTTTGATTTGTAAGACGTGTTACCATACCTATTATCGGCTTATCGCTAACTGGTAAGTTTACCATTTCTTGCAGTCCTGTTTTGTTTGGCGCTTTTTTTGTACCAACCGTTTTTGCCGAATAATTGCTGAACAATGCTTTATCCTTTAATGGATTGTATAAAGCAACGTCTATACCGTTTACTATGCCGGAAATTTTGTAGCTTCTCTTGATAAGAATATCTTGAAGTCCATAAGCAAAATAAGGGTTTAAAATTTCTTGAGCATAGGTTTTCGACACCGTAGTTACTACGTTTGCCGCCTCAATTCCCGCCTTTAGCATATTGGCATTGTTGCCATATTCCACAATGTTTTTGTGACTATCCGGTATTCCGAAAACATCAGAAATACATACTTTATCCATACTGCCTTGGAATTCGATATTATGAATAGTCATTACCGTTTTAATATCGCCATAGCCCGCTTCTTTACGATAAAAACAATCAAGCATTACTGGAATAAGGCTTGTTTGCCAATCGTTACAATGTATTACTTCTGGATAAAAATCGATTAGGGGCAATACTTCCAGCACTGCGCGTGAGAAAAATGAAAATCTTTCTCCGTCGTCATAATGTCCATATACTCCATTTCTCTTAAAATAATACTCGTTGTCTATAAAATAAAACTTGACACCGTCGTAAATACAAGAATATACTCCAGCATATTGCTTTCTCCATCCAAGTGTTACTTCTTTACTTCCGATAAACTGCATAGTTTGGCGGTAAGTATCTTTTATTGCATCGTAAAGTGGCAAAATAACTCTAACGTCTTGCTTTTGTTTTGATAAAGCAAGTGGTAATGCCGCTGCGACATCTCCTAATCCTCCCGTTCTTACAAACGGTCCAGCTTCGCTTGTTGCAAATAATATTTTCATCCTTAACCTCCTGAAAATTTTCCTAGTCTTATCCATAAATGAATAAATAAACGCTTTATATTGTATCAGATATCAACCTTAGTAATGACAGTTTTAATGTAGAAAATTGTATTAATAAGTTATGTTTAATATAAATCAGCTGTATGGCTTAGCTTACAGCTGATTTTCCAAACGTTTTTAGACTTTTTTCCCTTTTACTATAACGATAGGATAGGTTATAAATCCGCTTATGTTACGATCTTCTGTTATAATAACGTCCTTATCGGTAATGGCGTATTGCAGACTGCTATTTTTGCCTACAAAACCATTTTCCATAACTATGGAATTTTTAACCACGGCGCCTTCTTCTATCCTTACATTACGAAAGAGTATAGAATTTTCTACAAATCCATTTATAACACAACCGTCTGCAATTAAAGAATTGCGAACCGTTGCCTTATCTTTATATACTGTTGGCACACTATCTTTTACTTTGGTATAAATCTTGCTCACACCTTCGAATAAATCGTTACGAGTTCCTGACTTTAATAGATTCATACTCTCAGCATAATATGTTTTTACGTCGTCAATTATTGGCGCGTAACATCCAACTTCAAAAGCGCATACCTTACCTTCTTGTACCAATTTAAAAAGAATATCTTTTTCAAAATCAACCAACCCTCTTGCATAAGACTTTCGAACAAGGTCAATAAGCAAGTCTTTATTGATAATGTAAATGTTAAGGCTAATGCTGTTTTGCTCGCTGCCTGCATATTCTGTTTCATAAATATCGGTAACGACATTATTATCATCAGTATTAATAACAATTCGCCTAGAAGTTGTGGTAAAGTCGTTATGATAAAGCATAGAAAGCGCTACGCCCGATTCCACGTGTTTGTCGAACATTTCATCAAAATTAATGTTGGCAGCTACATTACAGTTACTGATAAGCACATATTCTTCTCTGGATTTTGTCAAAAAGTCCATAATGCTATATAACGCTTCAATTTTTCCCTTATAAACTTCTCTTGAGGAATTGTAAACAAATGGAGGGAACACGCTTATTCCGCCGTTTTTCCTATTCAAATCCCAATCTCTACCTTGACGGATATGGTCCATTAACGATTGGTAGTTGCTTCTTGCAACAATCCCAATTTGGGTTATCCCGGAGTTTACAAGGTTACTCAAAGTAAAGTCAATAAGGCGGTACCTCCCACCAAAAGGCAAACTTGCTGTCGTTCTGTGCAAAGTTAGTTCATTTAATTTGCTTTCGCTGCCTGATGCGAATAAAACACTCATCATATCATTCATTATTTGTTACCTCCTACCATTTCGCCCTCTTTTACTACGCTATTTTTGGCAAGGTCCATTTCCGGTCCAACCACAGCAATATTCCACTCTCCGCCTATAGGGGCAGTTTGTGGAGCTCCAATAACACAATTTTCTCCTATGTTACTGTTCCAGCCCACAATTGCATGGCAAATACGTGCGTTTGCGCCTACGTTTGCATGAGGCATTATTATACTGTCTTTAATCTCTGCGCCTTTAGCTATTGTGCATCCATGGAAAACAACAGAGTTTGTTATCTTGCCTTCGATGTCACAGCCTTCGCTGACGATAGAGTTATTAATGATTGCATTCTCGCCTACAAACTGGGGTGGTTCTGCGGTATTACGCGCATAAATTTTCCAATTGCGGTCATTAAGGTTAATTCCGCTTTCTGTATCGAGTAAGTCCATATTTGCTTCCCAAAGGCTAGAAATTGTACCTACGTCTTTCCAATATCCTTTAAATTCGTAAGCATACATTCTTTGCTTATCTTTGAGCATTAAAGGAATAATATTTTTTCCAAAGTCGTTACTGCTATCTTTATTTTCCTCATCTCTTATGAGATAATCACGCAACTTTTCCCAAGTAAATATGTAAATACCCATACTTGCTTTGGTCGATTTTGGCTTTTTAGGTTTTTCCTCAAACTCAAAAATCTCATTGTTGTCATAGGTATTCATAATGCCAAAGCGTGACGCTTCTTCAATATTTACGTTAAGCACAGCTATCGTGCAATCGGCTTTGTTGGCTTTATGGGCATCTAACATCTCGCTATAATCCATCTTATAAATATGGTCACCGCTAAGAATAAGCACAAATTCCGGATTGTATCGGTCGATAAAATTGATGTTTTGGTAAATAGCGTTAGCTGTTCCTTTGTACCATTCTCCGCTCTTCCCCTTTTGATATGGTGGCAACACAAATGCACCGCCATTCAATCTGTCCAAATCCCACGGTTGACCGTTGCCAATGTACTGGTTCAACTCAAAAGGTTGATACTGTGTCAGTACGCCTATGGTTTCGATACCACTGTTTACGGTATTGCTTAGGGGAAAGTCTATTATGCGATACTTTCCGCCAAAAGGCACTGCAGGTTTTGCAACTTCCAACGTCAGTGCGCCAAGTCTAGTACCCTGCCCGCCTGCAAGCAACATTGCTACACATTCTTTTCTTGTACTTAACATTTTCTTTCTCTCTCCTTATGCTTTTTTAAGAAATATTGCTGAGTTCCCTTTGATTGTCATACAAAGAGAATTTTCATAGTTATGGTTGTTCTTTTTTATCGTTTCGTGCTTAATTCCATATTCTGTGGTACCGCCATAGGCAATACAATCTGAATTAAGTATTTCGATATATTCTCCTGCCTTTTCTACACCAAATTCATAATTATCTCTATTTTGATTGGCGAAGTTCATAATGCAGATTATCATATTCTTTTCTTTATCATAACGATTAAATACCAATATGTTTTGAATGCTATCGTCAACAACTACCCACTTAAATCCTTCATATGAAGAGTCCAACTGATACATAGGCTCATTTTCCATATAGAAGAAATTAAGGTCTTTAACAAAATTTCTAAATAGCCTGTGATTGTTATAATCTAGCAATAGCCAATCAAGTTGTTTGCGATAATTCCATTCTATAAACTGTCCAAACTCATTCCCCATAAAATTGAGTTTCTTGCCAGGATGCGCTATTTGATAACTTAGCACTGTCTTAAGTCCGCTAAATTTTTCTTCATAACTACCTGGTATTTTCCCTATCATACTGCTTTTTCCATGTACAACTTCATCGTGACTGAAGGGCAAAATGAAATTCTCATTAAAAGCATAGCTTATGCCAAAGGTTAGTTTATTATGACTACCTTTGCGGAAAAACGGGTCTAGCTTTATATAGCTTAAGGTGTCATTCATCCAACCCATATTCCATTTGTAATTAAATCCAAGTCCGCCTGCTGATGACGGCATAGTTACCATGGGAAAAGCCGTACTTTCCTCGGCTATCATAACAGTATCGGGGTGACGGGTCAATATGGTCTTATTTAACGTTTGTAAAAAATATATTGCTTCCAGGTTATATTCTCCACCAAACTCATTGGGTTGCCAATCTCCATCTTTTCTATCATAATTTAAGTATAGCATACTTGCTACCGCATCCAATCTCATTCCGTCAATATGATAATATTTCAACCAAAAATCAATTGCACTCACCAAAAAGCTTCTAACTTGAGGTTTATTATAGTCAAATACTCTCGTTCCCCAACCTTTATGCTCTTGTTTGTAAGAATCCATATATTCATATAGACACGTTCCGTCAAATTCGTATAAGCCAAATTCGTCTTTGGGAAAATGACTTACGACAAAGTCCATAATTACCGAAATACCTTGTTCGTGGCATTTATCTACAAAATACATGAAGTCATGAGGCGTACCATATCTCGACGTGGGCGCGTAAAGTCCTGTGGACTGATATCCCCAACTGCCATCATAAGGATGTTCTGTAATAGGCAAAATCTCAACGTGAGTATAGCCCATTTCTTTTAAATACGATACTAAACTTATTGCTAAATCCTTATAAGAATAGTAGTTACCGTCATCACGCAAACGCCATGAGCCTAAATGCATTTCATATATGTTCATGGGTGCTTCCCAATGTTTTTTTGACTTTCTCTTTTCCATATATTCGGCATCGTGCCATTTATAACCGGCTATATCATATACTTTTGAGCCGTTGGCAGGAGCTGTTTCGGTATGTAATGCGTAGGGGTCGGATTTATATCTGATTTGGTGGTCCGAGCATTCAATACAAAATTTATAAATATCATAACGCTTTGCGCCTTTTATATATACTTCCCATATTCCGGATGCCGAAATTTTAGTCATCGGGTCTGATTCTCTATTCCACTTGTTAAAGTCCCCAACAACGGAAACACTTATAGCGTTTGGTGCCCAAACACGAAATCGCCATACTTTCTTTGTATCTTTAACGACATATGCTGTCTTGAAAAATTCATACGCCTCATAATTTGTCCCTTCATTAAACAAATAAATTGGATAATCTGTTCTGTTCCTTGCCATCCATTACTCCTTCAGCTTATAAAAAAATTAAACTTATGCTTTTTCTTTATAAGTTTCTTTAGTTTGCTTTCAAATAGTGCTTTATCATATTCTATTGCAAAAACACCACTTCCGCTGCCCGTCATACACGGTCTAAAGTCACACTCTTTTAATATACTAATCGCTTCTTCAATGTTTTTATTTATTCTAATGCTTGCATTTTGCAATGCATTTGTAAAAGTTGCGTTTTTTTTGTTAACATTTTCTAAAAATTGTTCAATATCTTGATTCTCTCCGCCAAATAGGTCGTAGTTATCATAACTTTTTTTTGTATCAACACCTATTCCGTCGGTAAGCAGTATTTTGTAAAGTTTTGGCAACTTGACACTGCTTACTTTTTCGCCTACGCCCTGTATCCTTTTGTCCCCACCCTCATACATATAAGGAACATCACTTCCGACCGTCAAAAGCAAATCAGTTGGTATGGTATCGAGAGAATAAAGCTGTTGCATACCTTTTGCAACTGCGCCTGCGTCTGCGCTTGAACCACCCAGCCCGGCTTTAAATGGAATGTTTTTGACTATTTCAATATTCACACCGCTAGTTTTATACTTATTCATAATAAGGTTGGCGGTCTTAAATGCGGTATCGTTAATTATTTTTTGGCCGTTTGTGTATTTTACAAAAATTTGTCCGTCATCTCTTTTTTCCATATTGACTACATCACAAAGATCAAACGGAGTGACTATAC
>DATFIH010000105.1:0-5174 GCA_035270205.1 Clostridia bacterium
GGTTTAAATAAACAACAACTACAAGAGTTTTTATATAATGCGTTTTCTCGTCCCAAAACCTTTCCAAAACTTAACAATAAGGTACCCCAAACAAAGATTTTGGATGACAAGAGTATAGAGTTTGAGTGCGAAGGAGAATTCTATGACCATATAGAAATGAGCGGCACATATGCAAGTGCAATAGTAAGTTACGGCATAGATAAGAAAAATAAGATGAGAACTTTTCGCCATATCACCTTTCCAAAATTCAGGTTGCGACCCGATATGACAACGTCATCTCTTTGTCATAATTTTGAAAAAAGCGCAGAAATACTTGTAGACGGTGTGGAAGTGAAAGAAGAAACTTTGGAAAAAGCAAAGATTAAAGGTAATTTGGAATTAACGTCCAATTTTAAAAAAGGTTTGCGTATTGTTCGCACCGAAATTATATCCCAAGATTATCCTGCATTGATTGAAAAAGTAACGATTACAAATATAACTCAAAATAAGATAAATTTAACAATTTTAGACAATGTAAAATCGCGCAAATATAGTCAAAAACTATGCAAAATAGGCAATGTAAAAATGGTGTCGGCAATATGCGGAGAACACGGCAGGTTTTCTCTCGACAAGGAGAAAATGCTAGAAAAGAGTCTATTCCCGAATGCCAACTATACGTATTACAATATTTTCATAGCCATAGTTAAAGATGAAACAATAGAATTTGCAGTAGATCAGCAAATTAGAAAACGTGAAAATCTAATCAATAACGCTATGATGTTCACCACCTTAAAAACTCCCGATAATTATGCAAATGCGCTGTATTCGCATAGTATATTACGAGGAACAGAAAGCGTATTTGAAACGCAAAAAGGATTATTGCATTCACCTGGGGGCGGAAGGTATTATGCCGCTATTTGGGCAAACGACCAGCTGGAATACGCAGCGCCGATAGCGCCATTTTTAGGCAATAAAGAACTTATAGAAGCTACAAAAAATGCAATTAATCTATATGTAAACTATATAGATACAAGTGGCGTTCCTTTTGTCTCAAAACGCTCATTGCCTTCCAGCATCATTAATGGCAGTCATCCATTTGGCATAGCAGGCGATCGCGGTGATACTGCGATGGTAGGACTAGGCATTGTACTTTTTTGTCTTAACAACAATGATATACCGTTTGCAAAGGAATACCTATGGGCTGTGGAATGGTGTATAGAATTTTGTGAAAGCAGAAAGACTGAAAGCGGTGTAATAGCAAGCGACAGTGATGAGCTAGAAGGCAGGTTCCCATCGGGAAAGTGTAACTTGAGTACAAACATAAACTACTATTTATTACTTGAAAATGCTATTATTCTAGAAAAAGAACTGGGAAATTTTGCCAAATCAGACAGATACGACCAACATAAGACCCAACTTAAAAAAGATATTTGCCAGTATTTTGAAGCAGAGGTAGAAGGATACGATACTTATCGCTACTACGAAAACAACAAAGACTTGCGTTCTTGGATATGCTTACCTCTTATTGCAGGTATCTTTAACAAAAAAAAAGGCACAATACAAGCGCTTACCCAGCGATTATATAAAGATGGAAAAATGCTTACTTCATCCAAGCGTGATACCGTTTGGGACAGGTCGCTTCTTTTTTCTTTGCGGGCAATGTTTATCTCGGGAGAAGTCGATTTATCAATGAAATATTTGTCAAATTATTCTAAAGCAAGACTGCTAGGCGCTCATTCCCCATATCCATACGAAGCTTATCCTGAAGGCAACGGGGCGCAACTTTCCGCCGAGAGTTTATTATATGTACGTATAATAGTTGAAGGTATGTTTGGAATAAAGGCGATAGGATTTAACAAATTTGCAATCGAACCCAAATTACCGTTTGAAGGTAATTACAAACTTTGCAACGTATATTTAGGAGCAAAACTTGCAAGTATAGAAGTCGAAAAAGGCAAGATAACCGTTGTTTGCGGCAATGAGACTTATCAAGGTGTAGCACGTCTAGAAATATTGATTTAGCTATTTATCTATCATAGTTTAGCAAGTAAAAATAGTAAACATCGAGTATTGACTTTATAGTATATATATTATATAATCACTATATCGAATTTTTCTAGGAGAGTATTGTATAATGAACAAAGCGAGAAGAAAATACAATCGTTACCGCACATTAAAAACAATATGCTACCTCTTGGGATTTCCACTTCTTCTCTTATTGGTATATTTTGGCAGCACAAGCATGATTTATAATGGAGCTTTTGCCGACACAAAATACTACGGTCTTTTGGCTGTAGCCGGTTTATGGGTAGTTGTTATAATCCTTCAGGTGTTGTTTTCATTGTTCACCAAAAGCAAAAACGGAAGAGCTATGTTTGCTATGGTTATTACCCTTGTGGTAGTTATAGGCGGAGCGGTGTTTTTTGATATTTATGCGGAAAAGAAATTTGCAGAAATTGAAAGTAAACATGCTGCTTATGGTGTTTCTATGAAAAGTTACAAACACCAAATCAACTATTACGTACCCATAACGTCAGGAAAATCAGGTATGGCTAAGTCTTATGCTAACGATATAAATAGATTTTGTAGCGTTTATAATGTTGGTGAAGGCGGTAAATGTTATAGTGATGATTACAATATTGACGGGTCTGTTCCCACTTATGATAAAGAAAGAGATGCGTATTTTAGCCCCAACGGTATGTATGCAGACGGCTATGTATTTAGTATGGATGAAGCTATAAATATTCTTATTACTTATCACGAAACGCGGTCAAAATATGCTAAGTTAGGTGAAGATGCTGATGTCGAGCTTTCCGCGGCAATTACCCAAGCTAGACAATCATCAGAATATATTGAATACACACAAACCGAAGAATATCAAAATGCATATAACACTGAAGACGGAACGGCTTTTGATCATATGCTTACAATAGAGCAGGTGGACGAAATATTAATGATACTAGGTAGTGGATTGGGAGACGCTCTTAATAATCTTGATTTGATAACAGCAGTGCTACCAGCGGCCATTCAATCATACTTACCCCTTATAAATGAAGACTTAAGTATTGATGCACTCGTTGATCTTATTAATAATTTAGAGCTAAATACAGTTATTTCATTACTAGGGTTTGAAGAAGACCTAATGGATATGCTTTATGCGGCTCTTTTGCCTATAATACAAAATGTTACTTTGCCGACAACAACTTTACAGTTTGATACTGTAGAAAACTTTTCTACCAGTCTTAATCAAATAACGGTAAAAAACTTGTTAGCCCAACTTGATTTTGATAAGGTAAACGGTTTAGTAGGTAATTTTGGACTTGATCTTAGTGATTTTGAAATACTATTTACAGACGGACTGACTAAAGATTTTGTAGAAAACATTGTAAACGAACTTGCTCTTACCAGCAATTTATTTTTCTATCAGTCACCTACAGTTAAGCCTGTGTTTTATTTTATAGAAGATGAAACCTTGAAAGAATATGCCTATGCCAAATACTACGCAACAGTTCACGGCAAAAACGTGGGAAGCGTTTTGATTGGTGACAATATTGGCGAAGTTACATTCTCAAGCAGCGGCAATCCTTCCAGCCAAGGATTTTCCTTAAAAGAGTTGTATCAATTAAGAATGGATAGAGAGTATATGCCGCAAGCTTATCCGTTATTTGCCGCAAGAAGATATATGTATATAATGGGTGGTATAATGGCTATTATGATGGCTCTCTATTACCATAATGCACGAAAGCAAGATGAAGCATTTATGCAATTGACAGGAGGCAGACGCTAATTATGAAAAAAATATTAATAGTTATTTTACACCTGCTAGGGTTTCCTGCATTGATAGGTCTTATCACCTATAATAGTATCGATATGATAAAAGGCGGAATCAGTTACGGAGTATTTCTTTTTGTCGGAATTATAGTTACTGTTCTATTTGCTTTAATTTATTTCCTTGTAGTAGGAATTATGGCAAAAAGCGCTAAAAAGAAGAACAAACAAAATATTTATCGACAGACATTCGTTGCTATGATACTTAGTTTGTGCCTATTGGGAGGTTTTTGGATAGGTCTTGATATAGGTTTGCCCGGTCTTTTGAAAGACGAGACCAGTGGTACGATATTCTATGAGGACTTAGCTGACAATTATTATGCAAGGAGCGTAATAAACAAAGAGCTTCTAGACGAGTATATTAAAAGAAACGTAAATAATGGCAATCTAAAATCCAAAACATTGGCAGAGTATCAACAGGAAGGCGTTCGCAATGAGGAAGTTGCAAAACTTGTTAACGTACATTACGAAAGCATTCATGAAGATGGTTATGTCACATTTAAAGGTCCAAGCATAGATTTTGCTTTAGGCGACAGAATGACCATTGCAGTGCTCGTCCATTTGCTATTAGACACTCGTAAAATATCCGAGCAAGAATACTATCTGTATGATGCAAAAACAGATAAGGTGGTTACTGATCCTATTGATTGGAATATACTTGATATGCTAGGAACACCAATGGATATAGCCGACCTTGATATGTTGGGCGATGAAGGATATGAAGATTTTATCGAAGGCCTTGGCGTGGCTGGCAACGCAATTAAACTGGTTGCACCCAAAGCAGAAGACTTTAGAGCTTTCATAGCTAATACGGCCAATAATATTTTGCCCGGCATTACTGAAGGTATAACGGGCTCACCAATTTTCTTAGGAATTGATGGAGTTACGCTGCAATTAGTGCCATCCAACGAATCTCGCGGAGTGCTTGATTATCAAAGTATGGGCTGGCTAAATTCCAATGGATATATTTATGCTATAGTTATGCTATTCTCCACTCGGAAATTCTTCTTGATTTGGGCTGGTGTTTTGGTAGTTACCAATTTTATGATAGGTATGCTACGTGGTATGGGCAAGGAATTAAAGGCTAAGGAAAAGAAGAATTCCAGACCCGTAGGAAAACTGAATCAAAGACCCAACTATGGCTATGGTGGTGTTGCTCCCCGTAATCCTAATTACGGAATGTATGATGCCGCTATAAGAAGATACGATATGAGCAATTTTCACTAATTGTTTACACGTAAACAAAATCAAGGGCGTATAGCTTAGGCTAGCGCTCTTTTTTTATACATATTTTTACTTAGGTAACAAACTTTACCTAATCGTAGTAAACATTGACAATAAGCTATAAATAAATTATAATAAAAATA
>DATFIH010000106.1:0-3530 GCA_035270205.1 Clostridia bacterium
ATTGATGGTAAGATTGAAAACGCTTATCCGCAAATTTTCACAATGCGAAGTTTAAGCGGTGAAATAAACAGCTTTAGCTATTCGGACGTGCTTGCTAAGAATATAACTTTTTTTGCGGCAAAGTCATCTACTCTTGTTTAAAATAAGAATAATAATGACATTCTTTATTTGCATTAAATAGTTTTCTATTTTTATTACAGCGTTTCCCAAAGAATTTTTCAAATTGCGGAGCGCTAGTGATTACAAAAATTGACCAATTGTCTAATTCTTGGTAAACGTTGCCTAAAACAGAATATAACTTATTTGCAGCATTGGTATCAAGCAATCTTTCTCCGTAGGGAGGATTAGTTACGATAGTACCTTTTGCATACCGTGAACGCAAAGAAGCAACGTCTTGCGCTTGCAAATGTATTTTGTCTTTCACTCCTGCTCTTTCGGCGTGGCGCAATGCAAGCTTTATTGTATCAGGATCTATATCAAAACCGCTAAACCTAAGTTCTGTATCAATTTTTTCGTTATCTAAGGCTTCTTGGAGTGCCAAATCGTATACCGTTTTATCAAAACTATTCCATTTTTGGTAATCAAATTCTCTATCCCTTCCGCTTGCTATATTAAGCGCAATTCTTGCCGCCTCTATAACTAACGTACCCGAACCGCAGAAAGGGTCTATAAAAGCATTCTCTTTACTCATATCGCTTAACATAATCAGAGCGCTTGCCAAAGTTTCTTTTATCGGCGCTTCACTTACAAGATCACGATAACCTCTTTTGTGCAAACCTTTCCCTGAGGTGTTTATAAGCATTGTTACTATATCCTTATTTATGGAAAATTCTATATAAAACGCTGCGCCGCTTTCATCGAAAGTTTTGCACCTCGTTTTTTTTGACATCCTGTCTATTATCGCTTTTTTAATAATTTTTTGACAACTGCTTAAGGCAAACAGCGCACTTTTTTTACTCTTTCCATTGACTATAAAAATTCCGTCTGTATCAAGATAGTTCTCCCATTCCAGACTAGCAACTCCCTCAAAAAGTTCATCAAATGAACTTGCTTTAAAACGTCCAATTTCTATATATACTCTGTCGGCAGTCCTTAAAAACATATTAAGACGTGCAATATCTGCGCTACTACCTTCAAATCCACAACTGCCCTCGATAACCTTTGGTTCATTTATTCCAAGAGTTCTAAGTTCCTTTTTCATTACGCTTTCCACCCCAAAAGCTGAGGTTGTGACTATCTTATATTCCATTTTGCTTTCCTTAAAAAATGCTATCCTAAATATTTGTTATATAAGGATAGCATAATAATATATATTTATTTTATAAACTTATTCTACTTATACGTTTTCAATTTATTATGAACAATTTTGCAGTCCAAAACCTTATTATCGTATAATTCGCCGTCAACTTGCGCTTTCCCTTTATCCAACAATTCTATTTTTACTTCATCTAATAAATAGCTTTCTGTACATGGCTCATAAATATGCTTGCCGCCTTTTAAAAACTTTATTAAAAGACCCAGTACTTTTGAACGTTTTATCTCGTTTACTATTATCAGATTTAGCTTGCCGTCGTTTACCTCACTGTTGGGGCTTATACGCATACCCCCACCAATACAAGTGCCGTTGGCGACTGCTATCATAAAAACGCTTTTTTCGTATGTTTCGCCATTAATGGTTACTTTCATTTTATGGAAACTTAAGTGTAACAAAACATCTATTAAACTTAAATAGTATTTTAACTTGCCACTAAAACATTTCATTTGGCCGTATCTTTCCAGCACGTCGACGTCCATACCTGCGCCAGCGCAGTTAATAGCTCTTTTCTCACCAATTTGTAAAAAATCAGTGTGCTCTATGTTGCCTTGCAAAATTATGTCTAACGCTTTTTTTACATCGAGCGGAATATTGATTGCTTTAATGTAGTCATTGCCTGTTCCACAAGGTATAAACCCTAAAGTTATTGTTGCAAAATTGCTAATTCCATTTAAAACTTCATTATATGTTCCGTCACCGCCTAAAACTATTATGTGTGTATCGTCTTTTTTATTGAGCTCTGCTGCTATTTTTGTAGCATGTCCTGGTCGGCAAGTTTTATGGACTTGGTAGGGTATTTGCTTTCCTATCAAGATGGTTTCAACCGTCTTTAAAGCACTTTTTCCCTTATCATTGCCAGCGTTGACGTTTACAATTATGTCAAACATAGAATATCTCCTAAAAAATATATTCCTTATCTTTTTTTAAGTATATCAAATCGTACCAAAAAAGTAAAGCATCCAAATTTTTAATTTTGCGTTGACAAATTGTGACAATTTTGCTACAATTAAAAAAACGTAAAAAAAGGAGATTTCCAATTATGGCTTATGTTATTGATAATAAATGCATCTCTTGTGGTGCTTGTGCAGACTCTTGTCCTGTAAGTGCAATATCTGAAGGTGATGACAAATACATAATCAATGCTGATGAATGTCTTAGCTGTGGCGCATGCGCTGATACCTGCCCGCAAGAAGCAATTAGCGAAGAATAATTATATAATTATTTAAAAAAAACCGCAACCTGATTAAGTTGCGGTTTTTTTTGCTTTTAATTTGTCTATTCCTCTATTGCAATCTCATCATTCTGATCTTCCAGTATACCAATTCCCTCTACTTTATCCAACTTCTTTAATATAATAGTGGTACGTTTTGTTGCTTGTTCTAAAGATTTTCCCGCGCCTTGAACTTGACTTTGCGCCTTATCTATATTGTCAACAAACTTGTTAAAATCTGCTTTAAATTTGCCAAGTAAGTCAAATACTTCTCTACTTGATTTTTGAATAGCAAGAGTTCTAAAGCCTATTTGCAAACTGCTTAAAAGTGCCGTAACCGTTGTCGGTCCTGCCGGTATAACCTTATATTTATTTTGCAATTCTTCTATTAATCCAGGGTTTCTGACTACCTCCGCATACAATCCTTCAATCGGCAGGTACATAATCGCAAAATCCACTGTATCGGGCGGTAAAATATACTTTTCTTTTATGCTCTTTGCTTGAATCTTTATAGTTTTTTCCAAATTCTTAGTAGCTGCCGCTAGAGCCACAATATCGCCACTTTGACTAGATGCTACAATTCTTTGATAATCTTCTAGCGGGAATTTTGCATCAATAGGAAGATATACTCTTTCCTTTTTGCTTTTCCCCGGCAATATTACTGCAAAGTCTACTTTCTCTTGAGAATTTTTCTTCAACTGAAATTGTTGGAAATACTGTTCTGATGTAAGTATGTTTTCAAGTATGTTAGCAAGGCTGACTTCTCCGAATACACCGCGTGTTTTGACGTTGGATAGCACATTTTTCAGGTCGGTAACTCCATTGGATAATACCTGCATTTCGCCTAATCCTTTATTTACCGCATCTAATCGTTCACTTATTGCTACAAAAGATTTTGCTATCCTTTCATCTAGTGATTTCGTCAATTTCTCATCAACAACAGTCTTTATCTCATTTAATTTTTTTTCATTGTCCTCTCGCACGTCTTTGAGCGATTTTTCAGTA
>DATFIH010000107.1:0-4426 GCA_035270205.1 Clostridia bacterium
CTATAAAAGTATAATAGCTTGCTAAAAAATCTTTATAATCTTTTAGATAGCCAAAACTTACCAAATATTTATAAAAATCATACTCACTAACAAACTTATATGACTTTCCTACAGTTCGCAAAATAAATATATAATCCTCTCTCAAACTCTCAATACTTGACCTAATATCAAAGTCATAACCTGTCATTTTCACTTCGACATTTGTAACTTTGCTTTGTAAAAATGCTAAATATGTATCGGATATGACATCTAGCACCACAATTTTATTGTAATACTCAAATGGGAAAAACTTAGCAGGGCTTAAAACGATACCATCTAACCCGCTTATCTCGTTTGTATAAAATATAAAACTTTTTACTTCACAATTTTTTTCGGTAAAATTTTTATAGGTTTCACCATTAAAAGCTATATATAAGGTGGGTTTATCTCCATTTTTCTCACACGGAACGTCATTTGTTTTATAGTATTTTTCCACATATGTTGCAAGATATCTTTTTAAAAGAGTTTGTTCTTGCGGTATTATGCCATTTGGGATAATTTCTATTACCCTGAATTGGTTGTATTCTCTGCCGTTAAAATAGTTACGGTCTATAGTGTAAACAACTTTGTGAACATAGCCGTTATAATAATCAATTTGGGGGAAACCATTAAAATATATAATCTCACCTTTTCTAGTACTCATTTTTATATGGTTTGTTGTGGATATGCGGTTAAACTTTGCATTCAACGTTGTGTCCAAAAATAGCGGTCTATGATTGCCTTGTCCATATGGCTCAAGTTTCATTAAATCATCAAAAAGTTTTTTATCAAAACTTTTTATAGGCAATTCGGCATCGTATTTTATACAATTTTCCAGATCGAAAAGAGAATATTTTGACATAAAATAATTTGCTTGTTCTCTAAAAGCATCAAAAGATGATTTTTCTATGGCACATCCTGCTGCCATTGCGTGTCCGCCAAACCTTATAAGATGTTTTTTACAGCTTACTAAAAGCTCGTGTATATTTACGCCAGAAATGCTTCTTGCTGAGCCTTTATAGTAACCATCAGTACCTAACGTAAAAAGTATTGTAGGTTTATGAAATTCTTGAACTATTTTGGACGCCACGATACCAATAACGCCCTCGTTCCAATCGTCTTTTTCCAATACGATTATTTTCATCTTTGCAAAGTCATAATTTTTCAACAACTCTTTTGCTTCGTTATAAATATCGGTATTAAGCTGTTGCCTCTCTCTATTGTTAAATTCTAATTCTTCAACCAACATATTAATTGCGGTTAAATCATCTTCAATCAGCACGGATAACGATTTATATGCAGAGTTTAAGCGTCCTGATGCGTTGAGCCTTGGGGCTATCTTATAACCTATATCACTAGTTGTTATATCGGCAAGCTTAATGTTGCTAGTAAATAGCAGTTGTTTAATTCCTTTGCGACATCTACCTTTTTTTATATTCAAAATGCCATATTTTGCAATAATTCGGTTGTCACCAACAAGTGGCACCATATCTGCAACGGTACTAATTGCACAAATATCAATATAATTGCTTGCAGTGTTTATACCAAATAGTGCGTAAGTTAGCATAAATGCAACACCTGCTCCGCAAAGCATAGTTAAATTAGAATCTAAGCAAGGATTTACTATAATACAATCAGGTAATATTTCGCCACATTGGTGATGGTCGGTAACTATAATATCCATACCCAATTTTTTG
The DNA here is from genome assembly GCA_035270205.1 of Clostridia bacterium. Classification (GTDB taxonomy): domain Bacteria; phylum Bacillota; class Clostridia; order Christensenellales; family DTU072; genus CAG-1782. Next base: position 1,716 of record DATFIH010000107.1, read on the forward strand.
ATATATTCAACTTCTTTATTGGAGGTAATGCCTAAATCTACCGTTATAATAAGATTGGGAGCATAAGAAGCAACTATCTTGTCTATAGCATCAACGTTTAGTCCATAGCCTTCATCAGCTCTTACTGGTATGTAATAATCAGCTATTATTCCGTTGTCTTTTAACGCTAGATATAATATCGAAATAGCGCCTATTCCGTCACAATCATAATCGCCATATATAAGTATCTTTTCTTTATGCTCTATTGCTTTTTTTATGCGTTTTACAGCATCATTCATACCCGTATATAAATAAGGATTGGTTAAATTGTCAATGGTTCCATTAAGAAAATTTATTATCTTTTCTTCGCTATTTAAATTTCTACCTATTAATACACGCACAATAACCTTATCCAAATTTAATTTTTTAGATAAAGTAGTCACTAATTCATTATCGATATCATTTTTGCGTAATTCTAATCGTGTCATAATTAATAAAAAAGCCCGTCATTTTGTGTGGCGGGCTTTAAAGATATAATGTTATGCTTTCTTTGTTTTCATTTTCGTTATATTGTTGCGTTCGCCTTTGTTTTTAAAATCTTTATTGTTACGCTCATTCTTAATTTTTGTACCTAATCGTTTTAAACCGCCCCAAAGAGGAGACGCTAATAATACTGAGGAATAAAAACCTGCAATAAGTCCAAACAAAATTGGTAATGCAAAGTTTTGTACACTAGCAACACCTAAAATTATTATTAATACTATGGTAGTTATAGTTGTAAGCGTCGTATATAAAGTTCTGGTAAGCGTAGCAAAAATCGATTTGTTTATTACAATAGCGATATCGAACTTAGCACCTGATGCTTTATATGGTTTCATTGTGCTTCTTACTTTATCAAAGATTACGATAGTATTGTTTATTGAATATCCAACAATTGTTATAATAGCAGCAACTATAGTGGAGCTGATTTCTATATAAAAAATTACAGTTAGCGCCATCATAATAACTAAGTCATGAGTAACTGCAATAACAGCTGCAAGACCACTATAAAAATCGAATCTTATAATGATATATATAAGGATAATAGCAAGAGATACCGCAACAGATATAAGCGCTACGCGTAATAGTTTAACACTCGCCGCATTACCTATAACCGTAGCAGTTGAATTTGCCGTAACGTTTTCGCCGTATTCCGCAGTAACTTTGTTTGCAATATTATCTATTATTATGTTGTTAATCTCATTCATTTCCTCTACTTTTTCGTCTACGCTATAATCAATAGCTTGTCCGTCAACAACAGCTGTATTGATGTATTTTACAATAATAGCGCTCTCGCCACTTGATTGAGCAACTGAATAAGAAAAACCCTTTTCATTAAGCGCGCTTTCAATAATACTTAAATTCTTACTATATGCGCTTCCAGTATTCATACCATCAGCACCGGAATATTCTACAGTAAGCATTGTGCCACCTTTAAAGTCAACGCCGATGTTTGCAAAGCTGTTACGTGCAGTGAATTGGTATGTTAATCCGCAAATTATCATAATTAGTATGATAGCAAGCGGTACGATAGCAAATATTTTGCCATTGTTATATATATCTAATTTTTTGAATTTGCCAAAAAATGCTTTTATCTTAGTCATTTGCCACCGCCTTATTCGCTAGTCCGTAAAATTTCTCGTTATCATCGTTAAATGCTAAAAAGCATTTTACAAGTGCGCGAGTAATGACTATCGATGAGAATAGCGACAATACAATACCTATAAATAAAGTAAGCGCAAAACTCTTTATAGCTGTAGAACCAATCGCAAGCATTACTATAGCGCCTAAAATTGTAGTTATGTTAGAGTCTAGTATTGTAACATAAGATTTCTTAAAACCAGAATCTATAGCACTTTGCATTAGTTTGTTACCAAGTAGTTTATCTTCTTTTATTTGCTCAAAAATAATGACGTTGGCGTCGACTGCCATACCTATACTTAGTATTACGCCTGCAATACCAGTCAAAGTAAGTTGTACCCATGGAACAACTGCAAGGAAAAACACCAAAAGCTCTACATATGAAATAAGTGCGATAGCTGAAATAAGTCCTAAACCTTTATATACAAAAACAAGGAATAAACATATAATAGCAATGCCGATTCCCGCTGCTAGTATAGCTTTTGAAAGAGCTTCACTACCAAGTGTCGGTGAAATGGTTTCACTACGTTGCAAAGTTAGTTTTACGGTACTTATTCCCGCTTTAATACGTATTGCGTGTTGATTTGCTTCTTCATAGGTATAATTTCCTTCAATAATAGCATTGCCATCTGTGATTACGCTATTAACAGTAGGACTCATAACTTCTTTGTCGTCTATATATATTGATATGGTTTTATTTAAGTTGGCTTCAGTCGCTTCCGCAAAAGCTTTTGTACCAAGTTCGTTAAATTCTAATTTAATAACGTATGCTGCATCATTTAATCCTACGGAGCTATCTTTTAAATGTTGACTACCATCAATAAGTACGTTGCCCTCTTCATCTTTAAATTGTAGCTTTGCACTTTGTCCTATCAGTTTCATAAGTTCTGAGGTGTCCTCAACATTGGGAACTTCCACTCTTACTTGATTGGTGCCTAGTTTTGTTACTTGAGTTTCCGAATAGCCTTTGCTATATAATAATTCTTCCAAATTCACTATGGCACCATCTATATCCGAATCTGTAATCTCATCGCCATTTTGAAGTCTTGCCG
>DATFIH010000108.1:0-4124 GCA_035270205.1 Clostridia bacterium
TTTGTCTTCTTTCTCATCGTCAATATGTTTTTCTCGCAAAATCCTTTGAATCATTCTTTTGCAAGCCGTATCATCAAAAATACTAAAACCGCTAGTATATCCTATTTTTTCGGCATGTCTATAAAGTATTTTTGTGCATAACGAGTGAAAAGTCGATACCCACACATTGGCGTCGCCCAGCATAGCAAGCAATCTATCTTTCATTTCGTTAGTCGCTTTATTGGTAAAAGTTATTGCTAAAATATTGTAGGGATTAACATTTTTTGCTTGTACAAGATAAACGACTCTATGTGTTAGCACACGTGTTTTTCCACTACCTGCTCCTGCAAATACAAGTACTGCGCCCTCTGTATCTTCAGCTGCCTGTCTCTGTACAGCATTAAGGCAATCTAAATTGAACATTATATGTATTCCTTTGGTATAAATAACTCTTTAAATGTATTTATCGCATACGTATCTGTCATACCTGCAATGAAATCGGTAACAAACACCGTTGCATCATCGCTTAAAACGTAATTTTTTGGTACCTCGTTCGGGTATTTTAAGAAGTGACGGAACAGTACCGCTATCATTCTGTCTGCTTTTACGTTAAGCATCTCACCATTCAAGGAGAAATAGACGTTTTGGAACATAAAATCACGAAGCTTATTCATATAATACAATCCTTCCTCACTCAAACTAATTATTGGTTTGTTATAAGAATGATTTATTATATCGCTTACAAGTGTGTTTATCCTCTCACCTTTTGTTTTTCCTAAAAACTTTACGCAATCAGCAGGCAAATTATCTTCTTTTAATATACCCGCCCTTATCGCATCGTTTATATCGTGATTAATGTAGGCTATCCTGTCGGCATAGGTCACTACTTTACCTTCCAGCGTTAATGGATTGCCTTTTGATGTATGATTGAGTATGCCATCTCTAACTTCAAACGTTAGGTTTAGACCTTTTCCTTCATTTTCCAGTTTTTCTACCACTCTCAAACTTTGCTCATTGTGCTCAAAATGACCAGTAAGAGAATTGAGTACCCTTTCTCCAGCATGCCCAAAAGGAGTATGCCCTAGGTCATGACCAAGACCTATAGCTTCTGTCAGGTCTTCATTTAGACAAAGCGCCCTTGCTATTGTACGCGCAATTTGTGTAACTTCTAAAGTATGGGTAAGTCTTGTTCTATAATGGTCGCCATTGGGACTTAAAAAAACTTGTGTTTTATGTTTTAATCTTCTAAACGCTTTACAATGAATAATCCTGTCTCGGTCGCGCTGAAAGTCTGTGCGATATGGGCAAGGCTCAATCGCGACCTCGCGGCCTTTCGAATTCTCACTTTTCATTGCGTATGGTGATAAATACTCTCTCTCAAACCTTAATTGATCTTCTTTCACTTTTCTCCATTTTCCATATGATTTTTATAGTAATATTATACCTTAATTTATGCCCTATTGCAAGTGTATAATCTGTTGGTAACAACCTACCTTGCTATGCAAAAAGAAAAGGGAGTAGCAATTTTATGCATACTCCCTTTTAAAGTTAATTATTTTTGCCGTTAGGCAATACCAATGTTTACTTATTCTTTATTGCCGCATGAGCTGCTGCTAAAATAGCAATCGGTACACGGAAAGGTGAACAAGATACGTAGTTAAGTCCGATCTCGTGGCAGAATTCTACAGTAGCAGGGTCTCCGCCATGCTCTCCACAGATACCGCACTTTAAGTTAGCACGAGTTGCTCTGCCGTCACCTATAGCAATTTTCATCAATCTGCCTACGCCGATTTGGTCAACCTTTTGGAAAGGATCTTGCTCAAATATCTTCTTGTCATAATAAGCACCAAGGAACTTACCTGCATCGTCACGGCTAAATCCATAAGTCATTTGTGTAAGATCGTTTGTTCCAAAGCTGAAGAATTCAGCTTCTTTAGCAATATCACCTGCCGTTAAGGCGGCTCTGGGTATTTCAATCATAGTACCAACGTGGTATTCTACTTTATCTCCTCTTTCAGCCATAACTTCTTCTGCTGTTTTTACAACTAATTCTTTAACGTACTTTAATTCTCTTACGTCGCCAACAAGCGGAATCATAATTTCAGGAATTACTTTTGCGCCTTTAGCTTTTCTGTTAAGAGCTGCCTCAATAACTGCTCTTGTTTGCATAACTGCAATTTCAGGGTAAGTTACGGCAAGACGGCAACCACGATGTCCTAACATGGGGTTGACCTCATGTAAATCCTCGATAATTGAGTTAAGACTTTCAAAACTCATATTCATTTCTTTAGCAAGAGCTTTGATGTCGTCTTTTTTGTTGGGAACAAATTCGTGTAGAGGCGGATCTAAGAAACGGATGGTAACAGGATATTCGCCCATTGCCTCATATAGTTCTTCAAAGTCGCTTCTTTGCATTGGTAACAACTTAGCAAGTGCTTTTTCTCTTTGTTCAACAGTGCTTGAAACTATCATTTCTCTAACAGCGGATATTCTGTCTTCTGCAAAGAACATATGTTCTGTACGGCAAAGCCCAATACCTTCTGCGCCAAACTTGTTAGCAGTAGCTGCATCATGAGCACTATCAGCGTTAGCTCTTACTTTTAAGCGTCTGATTTCATTTGCCCAGCTCATAATTGTACCAAAATAACCAGCTATTTCTGCTTCTGTAGTATCAATCTTTCCTTCGTAAATATTACCGGTAGAGCCATCTAAGGATAAGTAATCATCGGAAGAATAAGTTTTTCCGTTAATAGTAACGGTTTTAGCTTCTTCATCAATTAGAAGTGCGCTACAACCAGCAACACAGCAACGACCCATACCACGAGCAACTACAGCTGCATGGGATGTACGTCCGCCACGTCCTGTCAAGATACCTTTTGCTACGTTCATTCCTTCAATATCTTCTGCAGAAGTTTCCAATCTAACCAAAATTACAGGTTCTTTCTTGGATCTTTCCATAGCTTCTTCAGCAGAGAACGCTATTTTACCACAAGCAGCGCCTGGGCTTGCAGGAAGTCCTGCTGCGATAGGTTTAGCTTTCTTTAGTGCTTTTGCATCGAACATAGGATGTAACAATTCGTCAAGTTGTTTAGGCTCAACTTTTAATAAAGCTTCTTCTTTGGTTATTAAGCCTTCTTCTACCAATTCGCAAGCGATACGGATAGCTGCATTAGCAGTTCTCTTACCATTACGAGTTTGTAGCATATAAAGCTTGCCCTCTTCGATGGTGAATTCCATATCTTGCATATCTTTGAAATAGTTTTCTAATCTGTCACAAATCTCAACAAATTGATCATAAACCTTTTGGTTTGTTTCTTTCAAATGGTCGATAGTTGATGGTGTACGGATACCTGCAACAACGTCTTCACCTTGTGCATTCATAAGGTATTCGCCGTATAGTTTCTTCTCACCAGTAGCTGGGTCACGAGTAAATGCAACACCGGTTCCGCTAGTTTGTCCCATATTACCAAATACCATGGATTGTACGTTAACAGCTGTTCCCCAACTACTAGGTATATCGTTCATTCTGCGATAAGATATAGCTCTGGGGTTTTCCCAGCTATTAAATACTGCTTCGATAGCGCCTATAAGCTGAACTTTGGGGTCTTGAGGGAATTCTTCGCCTTTTTCTTTTTTATAATAGGCTTTATATCTCTCGATAAGTCCCATTAAATCTTCAGCTGTGAATTCAGTATCTAGTTGGATACCTTTTTTCTCTTTTTCTTCATCAATTACGATTTCAAAAAAGCCTTTGCCTAGTCCGCAAACAACGTCACTGTACATTTGGATAAATCTACGATAGCAGTCATAAGCAAATCTTGGGTTCCCTGTCTTTTTTGCAAGACCCTTAACACTTATATCGTTAAGACCAAGATTCAAAATTGTATCCATCATGCCGGGCATACTAGCTCTTGAACCGCTACGTACGCTTACAAGGAAAGGATTGTTTTCGTCCCCAAATTTCTTGCCAGTTTCTTTTTCCAAAGTAGCTAAAGCATTGAATACTTGAGCAATGATATCTTCATTGATTTTTTCTCCATCCTTATAATATTGAGTGCAAGCCTCCGTAGTAATTGTGAAGCCTTCTGGAACAGGCATACCTAAGCTGGTCATTTGCGCCAAATTTGCGCCTTTGCCACCAAACT
>DATFIH010000109.1:0-3425 GCA_035270205.1 Clostridia bacterium
AAATCTTTGGTGTTTTCAAATGACTTTTTAACTATGTCACTATATATAAAGCTTTCCATACAATCGATATGGGCGGTGGTTTTACTCGTTACGCCACCGAGCAACTTGTTTGCCTCAATCAGTGTGACGTTTTTTCCGCTTTCGCTTAGTCTAAATGCCGCTAGAAAACCGGCTATTCCACCGCCTATTACAACGATATCTTTTTCGCCTTGGCTACTGCCTTCTGCTTTAATATTTACTTTACTCCATATACTTTCCATAAGCTTATTATTTGCAAAATATTTTATATTATGTACATTTTGTAACATCTTGCAATTTATTTTAATATTATACAAAAAGAATTTTTTAAAGGAACGTTAATATTTATGCAAATTTATGTAGTCGCTCAAGGGGATACCCTTTATAATATTGCAATGTCTTATAACACCACTGTAAACGCTATTGTTAGTGCAAATGAACTACCCGAATCCGACCAATTGGTTGTAGGACAAGCATTGGTTATTCCTATCGTTGGTAATTTTTATATCGTAATGCGTGGCGATAGCTTGTGGGCTATTGCTCAGCGTTTTGGCATGGATTATCTCGAACTTGCAAGGATAAATAACATTAATCCCAACAGCACAATTTATCCCGGTTTGCGTCTTTATATTCCGCCTCGCGTAAAAACTCAAGCCGTTTCCAACGCTTATATAGAGCCGATAGGCGGTCAGGCAAGCACTGCTTTGCTAACCGATGCCCGAAAAGCTGCGCCATTTCTTACATATCTTGCTCCGTTTAGCTATCAAATGAGAAATGACGGCACTTTACAACCGCTTAATCTAAATGGCATAACTGAAATTGCCCAAGCAAACAATAACAGTTTGATGATGGTGATAACAAATATACAAAACGGGCAATTCGATGGCGAGCTTGCAAAACAAGTGTTGGAAAGCGTTGCCGTGCAAAACTTACTTATCGACAACATTATTGCCGAGGCAAACAGAGTCGGACAGTTCAGCGATATACACTTTGACTTTGAGTTTATCCCTGCTAATTTACGTATACCTTATACCAATTTTATTCGTATAGCAACAACTAGACTCCATCAGGCAGGCTTTTTGGTTTCTGTTGCTTTAGCTCCAAAAACAAGCGCAACACAAGCCGGACAATGGTATGAAGCCCACGACTATGGAGCGCTTGGCAACATAGTCGATTTTGTGGTGATTATGACATATGAATGGGGTTATTCGGGCGGACCTCCGCGTCCTGTATCGCCTATAAATTTAGTCGAACAAGTATTGCTCTACGCAATTAGCGAAATGCCTTCTACCAAAATACTTATGGGACAAAACCTTTATGGCTACGACTGGACACTGCCCTACATTGCCGGAGGTCAGTATGCAAAAGCTGTAAGTCCTCAACTGGCAATATCTACTGCGTGGCAGTTTAATGCGTCCATTTTGTACGACTATATTGCGCAAGCTCCCTATTTTTATTATACAAACAACGGTGTACAGCATATCGTATGGTTTGAGGATGCGCGAAGTATTCAAGCAAAATTCGACCTAATTAAACGCTTGAATTTGCGCGGAATAAGCTACTGGAAGTTAGGTTTACCCTTCCCGCAAAACTGGCTACTCTTAGGAGATAATTTCGATATAGTAAAATATTAAATCTTCATTTTTTAAGGTTAAAACAAACTTGCCTATAAATGTGAATTTTAACAAAACAGATAGCTTGGTTCGATAAAAAGCCCTCATTATGATTGTGTCATAAGAGGGCTTCAACCGATATATTTTCACATTTTTGTCCTATTCCAAAATTTTTTTGAAATTTCTTTAAATAACCTCGATTGTGGCTCTCATTTCGTTGACTAAACAAGGTTTAATGCGATAAAATTATACTAATATGTCGATATCGACATATAAAGAGAGGTGTAATTATGTCTTATATATCAGATACTATTGCTAAGACAAAAGAGAATAATCCCGGACAACCGGAATTTATGCAAACTGTAACAGAGGTGTTGGAATCTTTAAAGCCTGCCATTGAAAAAAATGAAGAGCTTTATCGCAGCAACTCAATATTGGAAAGAATGGTAGAACCTGATCGCCAAATTATGTTTAGAGTAGTTTGGACAGATGATAACGGTACGTGTCACGTCAATCGTGGATACAGAATACAGTTCAACAATGCCATCGGACCTTACAAGGGCGGCTTAAGATTTGCCCCATCCGTAAACCTTAGTATTATGAAGTTTTTAGGTTTTGAACAAACCTTCAAAAACAGCTTAACAAGCTTACCTATGGGTGGAGCTAAAGGTGGCTCTGACTTTGACCCTTCGGGAAAATCCGATGCGGAAATTTTTCGTTTTTGCCAAAGCTTTATGATGGAACTATATCGTCATATTGGAGCTAACTTGGACGTACCTGCTGGCGATATTGGAGTAGGTGCAAGAGAGATAGGTTATTTGTATGGCGCTTATAAGAAAATACGCGGTACATATGAAAACGGTGTTCTAACGGGCAAAGGTTTGTCTTTTGGCGGAAGTGTAATACGTCCTGAAGCTACAGGTTTCGGCGCAACTTACTTCCTTGATGAGGTATTAAAACACAATGGCGACAGCATTAAGGGTAAAACCTTTGCAGTCTCTGGTTTTGGCAACGTTGCTTGGGGTTCTTGCAAAAAGATATCCGAACTTGGCGGTAAGGTAATCACTTTATCTAGTATGGACGGATACATCTATGACCCAGACGGCGTAAGCGGTGAAAAGATCGATTATTTAATCACGATGCGTAACAGTGGTAAACATTGTGTTAAAGCTTATGCTGACAAATTCGGCGTACAATTTGTCCCGGGACAAAAACCTTGGGGCAATGTAAAAGCAGATATATATATGCCTTGCGCTAGCCAAAACGAAATAAATTTGGACGACGCTAAAAAGATTGTTGAATTAGGTTGTGTTAAATACCTTAATGAGGTTGCTAATATGCCTACATCTAACGAGGCAATCTCTTACCTTAAAGAAAACGGCATAATAGTCGCTCCATCCAAGGCTGTAAACGCAGGCGGAGTTGCTGTTTCCGGTCTTGAAATGTCACAAAACAGCGAAAGACTTTCATGGAACGCAACGGAAGTGGACACAAAACTTAAAGAAATTATGAAAAGTATCCACCAACAAATCTTGGATGCGCTTAAAGAATACAATATGGGATATGATCTTGTTGCAGGTGCAAATCTTGCAGGCTTTAAGAAAGTAGCTGACGCTATGATCGCTCAAGGCAGATATTAATATTTCTTATCAAAAAGAAAAGGCACACTTGAAGGAATTTCGGGTGTGCTTTTTTTGTATTATTAATTATCAAAAATTATCTTAAGGAAATATATTTTTCCGTTGTCTTTCCGCTTGTTATTACAAAAATCTCTTTATTGAAAAAATCTTGAGC
>DATFIH010000110.1:0-3195 GCA_035270205.1 Clostridia bacterium
GCTCTGGCTTTGGATAACCTAGTTCCGATATTGCAAATAATGCATATCCGAAGGCGGGTGGATACCTTTCAGCTTGAGGAATTATAGCTTCATATTGCGTTTTTATCCGTTCTTGCCATTTTTTATTTGCGGTTAGTTTGAATAAAGTATTAAAAACTCTTGCCGCGACAGAATTACCCGACGGAATCGCCCCGTCATAGTATTGCTTTGGTCTTAGGATTAGCTGCTCTGTGTCATCAGAATATAAAAACAATCCGTTTTCTTCACCGGAAAATTTTTCATACATAATATCGGCAACTTCCGTTGCTTTTATCAAATAATTTACGTCCAGCGTGCTTTGATATAGTTCTAGCAATCCCCATGCATAAAAAGCATAGTCATCGACCAAACCTGCGTGTTGTCTTTCGCCATCTTTCCACCTTATAAATATTGTTCCGTTTACGCCCACAAGGTATTTTTCAATGAAAGTCACTATATTTTTAGCGTATTTTATATAAGTTTCACGCTTTAACACTTTGCCAGCTTTTGACAATGCTACCACCATAAGCGCATTCCACGACGTTAAAATTTTGTCATCAGTAAATAATTCCGCTCGAGTTTTTCTATATTTTATGAGTTTACTGCGTACAGTGTCTAAAAACTCCGTTGCAAATCGATAAGACGAATTATTTAGTAGATTAGGAATAGATTTCCCCTCATAGTGCCCCCTTTCAACAATATTGTATTCCCTGCAAAAATTGTCGGCGTCACCTACATCTAAAACGTCATAAATTTCTTTTGGTTGTAACAGGTAAAATTCCCCCTCTTTACCGTCTATGTCGGCATCTTGTGCACAATAAAACGCGCCTTCTTTGCTTTGTAATTCGTTGACTACGTAAGCAACGGTTTTTGATATTATATCGGAAAAGAGTCGATATATATCTTCGCTTTTATTGTTTTCCAAAAACATTGCATAGGCGTATATCAAAAGCGCATTGTCATAGAGCATCTTCTCAAAATGTGGCACAAGCCATTTATTATCAGTAGAATAACGACAAAATCCACCGCCTATATGGTCATAAATTCCGCCCCTATACATTTGTATAAGAGTTTTCTCTACCATTTTTCTAGCCTTTTCATCATTCTTAATATCTGCATAACTAGTAAGGAAAAATAAGTTATGCGGAGTTGGGAACTTGGGCGACGTTCCAAAACCGCCGTTTTCATCATCATACGAAAGCTTGTATTGCATAAATGCGTTTTCCAAAATATCAGGTACGCTTCTATCCCTATTTTGATATTTTCCCTCTTCCTTATTGTTTAAAAACTCCATTAACTTATCCCCTGAAGATATAAGTTTTTTTCTATCCCTAGACCACATCGAGGCTACGTATTCCAAAAGTTCAGACAAGCCCATCTGACCAAAGTTATTTTTTTTCGGCAAATACGTGCCTGCAAAAAACGGTTTTTGCTCAGGCGTCATAATTATTGTCATAGGCCAACCGCCAGAACCTGTCATAGTTTGACAAACCTCCATATATACAGCGTCTATATCAGGCCTTTCTTCTCTATCTACTTTGATGCTAACAAAGTATTTGTTTAAAATTTCGGCAATCTCTTTATCTTCAAAGGATTCTCGTTCCATAACGTGACACCAATGACAAGTGGAATAGCCAATACTTAAAAATACAGCTTTATCCTCATCTTTGGCCTTATAAAATGCCTCATCGCCCCACGGATACCAATTAACAGGATTGGTGGCGTGTTGTAATAAATAGGGTGATTTTTCTTTTATCAGCGTGTTTGTATGTTTCATATAATAATACCTCTATCCTATTATTGATATAAAATCCTAAACTTAATCATAAAAATTATAAAAACAAAAACTTCTTCCTTTTTTATTAATTATAACATCCTTATATAATAAGGCGTAGCATTTTCTAAAAATTTAGAAAATGTAAAAGCGTGGAGGCTTCTCCACGCTTTGAAATATTTTTAGCTAAAAATATTTACTACGCCGCCTTGTCAATAAGCGTTTATGGCTGACAATAGTTCGCTTACTGTGACGGTGGTTAGATTTTCAGTTTTATATTTTTCCAATACTTGAGGCAACGCTTTAACCGTCTGTTCCGTAGGATGCATAAGTATCATATCACCGCTTTTCACATCCTTAGTTGCGCGATTATAAATAACCTGATAGTCTTTATCCCGCCAGTCTATGGTGTCTTTCGACCACATAATGACTTTATAATCAAGTTTTTCGCATACCATAAGCATTGTTTCTCCAATACTTCCGCTAGGTGGCGCAAACATATTTGTTTTTATTCCGGTTATTTCCTCGATTAAGCGCTCACAAAGCAATATTTCTTCCCGATTTTGCTTTTCATTTAAATGAGCGTGGTCACGATGCAAATAACCATGGTTGCCAAGTTCTGCAACCTCTGACATCTTTAATACCAAGTTATGGTTTTTTGATGCCCAAACTCCACCGATAAAGAAGGTGCAAGTTGCATTGTATCTGCCCATTATCTCTATTATTTCTTCAACGTATTCACTGCCTTGATAAACATTTATCATTATAGCTACACTGTTTTTGGCCGTTTCTACCCTATAAATAGGTTTAAACGCTGTTGTGAAATTTGTAGGAACACACGCGACATACAGCCCAAATATCATAGCAATGATGATAATATTGGATACTATGTTGACAAATACCGAGTATTTCTTTATGTTTGGAAAAAGGTTCTTCATATTGTAAATATATGCTGTAAACTGCCATAAATGCTTAAAGCTAATTTGATTGACTTTTAACATTTTATAAACTACAATATTTCGTAAATACATATAATATTAATATACTTTCAGGGAGTTTATTTATGGCAGAACTTACAATGGATAAATTAGTCGCCCTTTGCAAAAGCAGAGGTTTTATATACCGCGGTAGCGAAATTTACGGTGGGCTTGCCAACACTTGGGACTATGGCCCTTTAGGTGTAGAGCTTAAAAACAACGTAAAAAAAGCGTGGTGGAAAAAGTTTGTACAAGAAAGCGAATATAACGTTGGTGTAGATTGTGCAATTTTGATGAATCCGCAAACTTGGGAAGCAAGTGGACACATTGGCGGCTTTTCCGATCCACTAATGGACTGTAAAGACTGCAAAAGTCGCCACAGAGCCGATCAGCTTATTGAAGACTATATCGTAAAAAATAATAAAG
>DATFIH010000111.1:0-2754 GCA_035270205.1 Clostridia bacterium
AATTAGTATACTGCAAGTTAGACACTTGACAGCAATTTTTTTTATTTAATTGAGGAGTTTATGGTAATTACCGACATATTAGAGCAAAATGCAAACTTATACGGCAACGATATTGCTCTCGTCGAGGTTAATCCCGAGGAAAAAAAGAACAAAAACAGCATTACGTGGAAGGATTACGAGCTTGTACCTTTCTTCCGTGATTTTACTTATCGTAAAGAAATTACTTGGCAAATTTTTGAGCATAAAGCCAACCGCTTTGCCAACTTTTTACTGCAAAGAGGAGTAAAAAAAGGCGACAGGGTAGCAATTTTGCTTATGAATAGCTTAGAATGGCTTCCTATATATTTTGGCATATTAAAAACGGGCGCGCTTTGCGTACCGCTTAATTATCGTTATACTACAGACGAAATAGAATATTGCTTTAATTTTTCCGACGCGTCAATACTGATTTTCGGCTCTGAATTTATAAGTCGTGTAGAACCATTGGTAAACGGACGCTTGCCAAAAATTCAAACTGCATTATACGTTGGCGCAGATTGTCCAATGTATGCGGAAAGCTATTATTTTGTAACGGCTGATTGCTCGGTGGAATCTCCAAAAATTCCTTTAAACTTATCAGACGACGCTGTAATTTATTATTCTTCAGGAACTACGGGCTTTCCCAAAGCTATATTGCATACGCATCAAAGTTTAATGTGCGCTTGTCTTACCGAATACAAAAATCATAGACAGACAAAAGAAGATAGTTTCCTTTGTATCCCTCCCCTATACCATACAGGCGCAAAAATGCACTGGTTTGGCTCATTTTTAGTAGGTGGAAAAGGCGTTATCCTTCGTGGTGTCAAACCTAAATGGATTTTAGAAACGGTTTCTAAAGAGCAAATAACGATAGTATGGTTGCTTGTTCCGTGGGCGCAAGATATTTTAGACGCTATAGATTCAGGCGAGATTAATCTTGACGATTACAAACTTGACCAATGGCGATTAATGCATATTGGCGCGCAACCCGTTCCCCCTTCGCTTATTAAAAGGTGGAAAGAACGCTTTCCCAATCATTTATATGATACCAACTATGGACTTTCAGAATCTATCGGCCCTGGCTGTGTTCATTTGGGCTTGGAAAATATAAATAAAGTTGGCGCAATCGGTATAGCTGGATGCGGATGGCAAACAAAAATTGTCGATGAAAAACTTAACGAAGTCGCACAAGGCGCAGTTGGCGAACTTTGCGTAAAAGGCGACGGTGTTATGAAATGTTATTATAAAGATGAAGAAGCCACAAAAGCCGTGATTAAAGACGGATGGCTATTAACAGGCGATATGGCTATGACCGATAAAGACGGATTTATTTACCTTGTAGACAGAAAAAAAGACGTTATTATAAGCGGTGGTGAAAATATATATCCCGTTCAAATAGAAAACTTTTTACGTACAAATGATAGCGTAAAAGACGTAGCTGTCATAGGTATGCCCAACAAAAGGCTGGGCGAGATTGTAGTTGCTATTGTTGAGCTAAAAGACGGCAAATCCGAAACACAAGATTCGCTTTTAGAATTTTGCAAAGCTTTGCCACGCTATAAATGTCCCAAAATAATAGTTATTGACAAAGTACCGCGCAATCCAACGGGTAAAATTGAAAAACCTGTTTTGCGAAAAAAATATCTGGGCGACAAAAGCTTAATAGAATGTCAACTTGAAGAATAAACAAAAAAAGGAAAGTTCGCTTTCCTTTTTTATCATAATTTAAAGTCTAAACCGTAATTACGGAAAGCAACTGAACATAGTTCCAGTGCAACGTATGCTAAAACATACTTGCTATTGCAAAGTTTTTACAATTTCTTATTATATAGATAAAAATACCTTTTTGTTCTTTAGTGAAAAAAAATGTTCAAGCAACGCACTTATTCCCTTAAAAATTAAATGGAAAGCAAAAAATTTATACATTTCATTAAATTGTTTAAGGATAATTTATATGTTATAATATAAAGTATTAATCATATAAATAAGGATGTAAATGAACGAAATCATTGTAGATAAATTAACGAAAAAGTATAAACGCAATATCGGTATTTTTGATATATCGTTTACGCTAAAGACAGGAGAAGTTTTTGGATTTCTAGGTCCAAACGGCGCCGGCAAAACGACTACTATAAGACATCTTATGGGCTTTTGCCGTCCACAGCAAGGTAATGTCATTATACGCGGAATGGAAAGCTACAAAAATAATAGCAATATATTAAAATTTGTTGGCTACCTTCCGGGCGAGATATCTCTCCCTGATTCGCTCAGCGGTTGGGAATTTATTCGAATGATGCAAGCGCTTAGAAAATGCAAAAATGAAGAAAGGCTAAACTACTTACTCGAAAAATTTGATTTAGACCCCAATATAAATACAAAAAAAATGAGTATGGGAACAAAGCGAAAACTTGCCATAGTTACCGCCTTTATGTCCGACCCTGATATACTTATTTTAGACGAGCCAACGTCAGGACTTGACCCGCTTATGCAGGAAAGATTTGTCAGCTTTATAAAGGAAGAAAAGCAAAGAGGTAAAACTATATTTTTATCTAGCCATATTTTTAGCGAGGTAGACGCAACGTGCGACCGTATAGCTATTGTTAAAGACGGGCGAATAGTATCTACATTTATAGCAGATGAGTTAAAACATAATAAAAATAAAACCTTTGTACTGGAATTTTCGACTAAAGAAAGTATGGATAAATTCCTTGCGCTTTCCTTTGACATCGCTTATAT
>DATFIH010000112.1:0-6052 GCA_035270205.1 Clostridia bacterium
CCATCTTAGGCGGTATGGATATGCCGTCAGAAGGAAAGGTACTTTTAGACGGTATAGATATTACTCTTCTTAAGGAAAAGGAGCTTGCAAAACTTCGTCGTACAAAATTAGGTTTTGTTTTTCAGTTTTTCAACTTAGCGCCATATCTTACAGTAGAAGAAAATATTATACTACCTATGGTTTTAGAGAGAAAAACTCAAAAAGAATATGGGGAAAAGTTGCGTTTTTATCTCGATTATTTAAAACTTTCCGACCTTGTAAAAAAATTGCCAAGCAAATTATCGGGTGGTGAGCAACAAAGAGTAGCTATTGCCAGAGGCTTAATTTATCAACCAGAAATTATATTTTTAGACGAGCCAACAGGCAATTTAGACAGCAAGACAGCAACGGAAATTATGCAGTTGCTCAAACGTATTAATAATGAATTTAATACCACCATAGTCCAAGTTACGCATAGCGAGTCGAACGCAGCTTACGGTAATAAAATTATAAGGATAAAGGACGGCAATATCTTAGAAGAAATAGTTTTGCCACCCGTTAGCGAATAACAAATGAATATACTTGTTAGTCATACTTTAAGAAGCATAAAAAGGAATGCAGGACAGTTTGCGGTAATTTTGGTTACCGTTATTATTGTTGTCGCTATGCTCTTTGTTGCGCTAACAATTGGGGATTTGTTTTATAATTTAAACGTATCTCTTAGTTCAAGATTAGGAAGTGCAACAGATATTACTATTACAGGGGAAATTTTCCCCGAATCAAAGCTTAACGAATTTCTAGTTAGTAATGATAATTATATAGAGTACGCCGACACCTATTTGCAAATAGGCGCATTGTTTAAAAATGAAAATTCACAGGATAAAACAAGTAAAGCGGTTTTGGTGGAAGCGACCGATACAAAAGCTTTGGCGGCAAGATATCCCGATATGTTAAAGGTTGCTGATGAGTATAATTATTCTTATCAGTATCCTGCGATATGGGTGGGAAAGTCTTTTATGGAAGAAAACAAACTAGAAATAGGTCAAATAGTTGAAATTTACCTTGAAATGTATAAAAGCTACGAAAAAATGACTATTTCATACGTTTTTGAAAATGAAGGATTTTTTGCAAATAGCACAGTGAACAATTTGATAATAGACTACTCGTCCATAAACGCTAAAGGTATGCTAAACCTTGCCAATATTAAGCTCACCGACGATGCAAATTTTGATGAAATAAGCAAGGACTTATATAGACATATGGATAATGATGAATTGACTGTTTCGCCCTCTGTGGATTATGAAAAAGTGGAAAGGGTGGTACAAAACAATCAGCTTCTTCTTAGCGTAAGTTTGTTATTTATTATAGCTTTGATGCTTTTTATTCTCTTTACGTCGTACCTTGTAGTTACAAAAAACCGTTTAAACGAGATGATAGTATTTAAAGCGGTAGGAGCAACGTCATTTCAAACTACTATTATCATGCTATCAGAAGCGTTGCTATATGGCATAATAGGCTCAGCTGTAGGACTTTTGCTTGGAAGAATTGGTATGGGCATAGCGGTCAAAATCATGATTCCACAATTCACCAATGCTGTACAATTTACATTTAGCGATTATCTTATCGCATTCTTACTTGGCTGTATAATATCAGTTGCTGGCGCAATTTTGCCCGTTTTAAATATTAGCAAGGAAAACATAAGACAGCTAACTGCAAGCAATATGAAAGAAGCTAAAAAAATTCCTTTGACGGCAGTAATTTTGGTATCAATATTGATGCTCGCGTGTGTATTAATCTTAATTTTAATTCCGTCAATTACGCTATATGCAACAATTGCTTTGATTATTGTTGTTGCAGTCTGGATAATTTTGATAATACCTTACATCATAAAAGCGATATCCAGATTATTTGCGCTAGGAAAAGGAACACAACGAATTGCAGGCTTTTCCATTAAGCGCAATTCATATTCCAGAACACTTTCTGCTATGGTAGGAAGTATAATTACATTTACATTTATAGTTATCAGTATTATTAACATAATAATATATGCAGTAACTCCTTATAATACACGCTTTGAAAGTGACTTTGTCATAGAAACTATGGACGGAAGCGACCTTGAAAACGTTCGTGAAACTACAAGCAAAATTAGTGGAGTAAAAAACGCTTTCTTGTATTATAGTGTACCTTGTATTTGGAATTCGGATACCCAAAGTAAAGATTATAAGGTATATACAGTCGACAATACCGATGCAATTTGGGGCATTAGCGAAAGGGTGGACCAAGCAACTATAGATAAATTTAACACTGAATTGCGTCCGGTAATTGTAAGCTACGATCTTATACAAAGGTTTGCATTAACGGAAGGGCAAGAAATTACTATAACGCTTGGCGATAAGATGGCAACGAGAGGTACGCTAGATGGTAAATTCTTAGTGGTAGGTGTCGATTATGCTATGACCAACACAGACAGAGTGATGATTATTCCGCAATCAAGTCTATTGATTGACGGAAAAAAAGTTGATGCGGATAGTATGGTATTTGTAAACGCTAATCCAAATGTTTGGAAAAAAGATTTATATTATCAAATAAGGGATGAAATTGAAACGGAATCTAGTTACATCTTAGAGTTTGACACTTGGGCGTATGCTACAAGCGTAGGCATAAAAGGTATTGTCAACTTGTTAATAGTTTTACAACTTATTGTAAGTTTAGTTGCAATGATTGGTATAGTGAATTTAACAATTGTAACTTTGCTTAGCCGTAATCAAGAGTTTTATATATACAGTTCGGTAGGTATGGATAAAAAAAGCTACATTATTACAGCTTTGAGTGAAGGCTTTATTATAGCTTTTAGTGGCGGAATAATAGGACTTGTGCTCTCATTTATTATAAACAGACTAATACCAAGCTTTGCGTTGCTTATAGATAGGTACGTCATATATGAGCTAATGCCTTGGTATATACCGATTACCGTGCTTGCTTCGATAATTTTGTACACTCTAATTTACCTTGCTATTTACGCATTGAGAAAGTCCCAATACGTCTATAATAGGGAAATTATAAAATGATGTCTTTAAGGTAATTTCCTTGTAAAAAGAATATTGTGTATGTTATAATAACATAGGTTTATAAGGGTAAAATTAATTAGGTAAATAAATACATAAGGATAATTGTATGAAACAAATCTTGAAAAAAACATTATTTGTATTGCTATTAGCAAGTCTAATTCTTACTTCGTTGACTCTTTTTGCTTGTAAGAAAAAGGGTGAGGAGTCAAGTATTATTGATTTAGAAAAACTAGAATATCTTGCCGAAATTCAAAAAGGCGGTGATTTGACATTTGAATGGCTTCGTCCTTATAATTCAATAAAGCCGACCCTAATACTTTTCCATGGAGAATGGCTTGACAATTCAGCAAACAAATTCAATATGGCATTAGATACAAATGAGTATACAATGTACGATGCAACAACTAATCCAACTGATTATGTTGTGCAAAAGAATATAAACGGTTATTTATCCAATGGGCTTAATCATGATTTAAGCTATTATTGGCTGACTGTTGCGCAATACAACGTAGCAGTTTTTCATTGGGAACGTTTTGCTGACGATGATACAGAAGGTATATCAAGCAAGCTTTATGCTGTGCCGAAAATGCGTTACAGAAAAGCTGATGGCTCATACGAAACGGTAAAAGTGCCCAAGCTAGGTCTTGCGAGCATAGTAGCTTCTTTGTATCTAAAGGAGATGGATGGCAAAACTTCTGGCAATGAAATTCGTTTTGTGGGCAATGGCATTGGCGCAAATCTTGCTCTTTCAGTAAGTGATTTGTTGACAACATATTATGATGACAACCTTATTGACGGTAATTGTTTACCGCAAAGGCTGGCAATGTGTGACCCTTATTTGTCAACAGATGATATGCATTTGCAAATACCGTGGGATGAAGGCATTAATACAAGTGGCGGAACGATGAGCATGATAAACGATATGCTTACAAAGGTTACCAACGTTGGAACCGTTTGCGAAATGGTGGAAAATAAAGAAATGACCCTTTATACTACCGAGATTGTAGACGAATACGGAGTGCCTAGCACCGTTGAACTATACAAAGAAACGTATGCTTACGATGTTACAAGAAAAAGTGCGGCAATAGAAAGCCTTTTTAATGATATCAAGTCAAAAGTTGCATATTTGGAAATGGCTCAAAGTTATTCGCTTAAATTTTCGGAAAGTTTTAAAAAATTAAAAAGAATAGCGTTAGATTGGTATTTATATAGCGTAATAGGCAGTGATGACCCAAAAATTGGATATCCGACGCAAGAAATAAGCACGTCGTCCACTTGTAACTGGGGTAGAAGGGAAACACGTCCTATGATTAATGACAGAAAAACAAACAATGATATTTCTAGCGCAACAGCAAGCAATAGAGGCTTTAATTTTAGTGTAAGCGCATGGACACCTACCGTATATACAAGAGCATTAAAGGGGATAAGTTTCAAACAAAAAAAAGATACCACCAATGCTTCAAGCAACGTCCACGGTGTTGTTACCTACAATTATAGCGATTATATCTTGGAAACTTTTTGTTCAGAAAACAGGCAAAAGAGTGATCAGACCGATTATACGTTGATATGCGGTTATATATATTTTGATGCTAATAGTGATAGTTATATAAATGATGGAGCAGATAAAGGAATAGCTAATGCAAAAGTGAATTTTGATATTTCACCCAAAAACGTTGACTCGGCGGGTGCTAAAGCAAATTTTGATGTAACAACAGACCAAAATGGTTTTTATGTTATTAGGTTAAATGATAAGACAGTAGGCACAAGTGGTGATGTTAGCGAAAAAGGATATAGGTTTAATGAAACGTTTAACGTAAAATTAACGTATCTTATCACCTCAACAAAATACGTTTATCAAACACAACAAGCATCAGGCTTGTATTATGAAACAAGTCAAGGTCATAATTTTAGCACTTCAACTTGTTCGTTCGAACTTAACGACTATTATGCAGATGCTATTACGATTAAGAACTGTTTATTGATAGAAGAAAGTCCAGAATAAGGTAAAAAGGGAAATAAGGAGACATAGATTTGCAAAATTTTACAATCGCTATGGTAGAATTGCTGAAATCGACATTCGAAAACAGCTATTTAGTTACCATAATAACGTCAATGATTCCCATGCTGGAAACGAGGGGAGCGATTACCGTAGGTGTTGGTCTTGGATTAAACCCTTGGATTGCATACATAATTTCGTGTTTGAGCGCTCTCATTGTTTGCCCATTCTTATTACTGCTATTAAGACCGTTACTAAACCTTTTAAAAAAGACAAAAGCGTTTAAAAAAATAGCCAACGCTGTGGAAATAACCTTTAAAGAAAAAGCTGAAAAGATAGAAAATGAAGCCAAAGAAGATTGCATAGATGATAAATGCCCTACTGAAAAACATTTGATTAATAGAAGAAATTTACAAACGGCAATAGGAGTATTTTTATTTGTAGCTATACCGCTACCTATGACAGGCGTTTGGACAGGTACCGCTATTGCGGCATTTATTGATTTAAAATATCGTTACAGTGTGCCTGCAATAGTTATTGGCAATTTTACAGCAGGGCTGATTATTACAATATTAAATATCTTTCTTGCCGACTATGCTATTTGGATATTGATTGTACTTGCTATATTTATGCTTATATCAATTGTAAGTTTAGTTGTAGGTTTTGTTTTAAAATATAAAAAAGCTAAAAAACTTATTAATCAAGAAGGTAAATAATTAATGAAATTTTTACTTGTGCCGGATAGCTTTAAAGGCTCGATATCGAGTGAAGAGTTTTGCCAAATTTCAGAAAAAGCAATTAAAGAAAATATTCCTTCAGCGTCCGTATTGTCCTATCCAATTAGTGATGGGGGAGAAAATAGCGTTGAATGTTTGGTTAAGCTAATTAATGGCCGTTTAATACCATGTAAAGCTACCGACAGCAATTTTTTCACAAAGACAGTAAAGTTTGGTGTAACCGATGATATGGCTATTATTTCTGTCGCTTCCAGCTCAGGACTTGCAGATGC